>JBPCWT010000302.1:0-3452 GCA_051009255.1 Ruegeria sp.
TTGCATATTCATGACTGCCTGCGTGTCGGGTTGGGCTGACAGGTGGCCAAGGTGGACCGGTACTCGCGCATGGTGCAGTTCCTCAAGGTGCTGCTACCTCTGGCGGCCATTCTGGTGCTGTCTACCGTTTTCCTGTTGTCTCGCAGCATCAACCCAGGTGACTCGATCCCGTTTACACAACAGGACATCGACGACCGTCTTGAGGGGCAGGTCGTGACCAACCCGCATTTCAGGGGAACGACCAGCAAGGGCGAAGAAATCGAGATAGAAGCGGGCAAAGTACGCCAAGGGCGCGCGGAAACCGGAGCGACCGCCGCCACTTTGAACGGATATTACCGTTTGTTGAATGGGCGCGAGATCACGTTGGAATCAAACTCCGGCTCAATTCGCCCTGACAAGGGGATGGCGACGTTTGCAGGCAATGTCGTCATCATAACCAGCGACGGCATGCAGGTTACGACAGAGTTGCTCAACACGTCACTTGACGAAATCCGGGGCAACACGCCGGGTCAGATCGAGGGACAGGGGCCAATTGGCAACTTTTCTGCAGGTCGAATGACATTTGGGGAGGAAAAAAGGGGCGGACCGGTCCATATTCTTTTTACAGACGGCGTGAAGCTGATATACGAGCCGCAAAAAACTGAAAGATGACTTGTGTTTGATTTTCGCATAATTCCCGTTTGCATTTTTTTGGCGCTCAGCGCCGCACCGGGATATTCTCAGGAAACACAGGTCGCATTTGGGGCCATCAAGGCAGACCCCAGCCTGCCGGTTGAAGTGACCTCTGAAACACTGAACGTAAATCAGGAAACTGGTTCGGCGGAATTCACCGGGAATGTCATTGTTGTGCAGGGCGACATGCGACTGACGGCTGAACGGGTCCTTGTCATCTATAATCAGGAACGGTCTGCGATAGAGCGGATGGAAGCATCGGAAAATGTCGTGCTGGTCAGTCCCCCGGACGCAGCCGAAGGGGATTGGGCGGAATACACGATCGACACGGGCACTATTGTCATGAAGGGAAATGTCCTTCTGACGCAAGGCCCCAGCACGATCAGCAGCGATCAGCTGATCGCCAATCTGACTGCCGGTACGGCAAACATGTCCGGACGCGTGAAGACAATTTTGAAAACGGATCAAAATTGATGAACGCCCCAAACCTGTCCGTCGCCGAAGGCTCTTTGGGTCTCAAAATCGAAAAGCTAAGAAAGTCTTACCGAAAAAAGACGGTCATTCGGGACGTATCAATGACGCTTGACCGCTCTGAGGTCGTGGCCCTGCTTGGGCCGAACGGGTCGGGCAAGACGACAACATTCTATTCGGTTGCCGGGCTGGTGTTTCCCGAGGCAGGCAGTGTGACCATAGACGGTCAGAATGCCACAACGCTTCCAATGTATCGACGGGCGCGCATGGGGATCGGATATCTGCCGCAAGAGATGTCGATTTTCCGGGGTATGAGTGTCGAGGACAATATCTCGGCCGTTCTGGATATCACGGTCAAACATGTTCACAAACGCAAAGAGCGGTTGGAAGAGTTGCTGTCAGATTTCTCGATCGAACATCTGCGCAGGGCGCCTGCACTGGCCTTGTCAGGGGGCGAACGTCGACGGGTCGAAATTGCGCGCTGTCTGGCAGCTGATCCAAAATACCTGCTCTTGGACGAACCGTTCGCTGGCGTCGATCCGATCAGCGTTGGCGATATACGCCATTTGGTATCGGATTTGAAAACCCGCGGCATTGGCGTGCTGATTACGGACCATAACGTGCGGGAAACGCTGGAGATTGTGGATCGTGCTTATATCCTGCATGATGGTCAGGTGCTGATGTCGGGCACACCGGATGAAGTAGTTGAAAACGAAAACGTACGCCGCGTGTATCTTGGCGAAAACTTTAAAATTTCATGACCTTAGGCAAGCCTGTTCGGTGGAAAGGGCGGAAATCGCGTATATACACGCCTGTTTTGATTGACTCTGCCCTCGTCTCTTGCCTCAATTGCAGTATGGCGTTGCTTCGGTTCCAGTCTGGATCGCGATTCCCCTTCTTTGAAGGGAACGAAGGCAGACCATCACCGAACATGTCGCTACCCCCCACCTGATAAAAACAAGTGCACTTGCGTTACGCGGTGTCAGAATGGGTGTGAATTGTGAAGGAGATCACATGCGTTACCAAATCAGCGGAAAACAGATAGACATCGGCGCAGCGCTGCAGACCCATGTGCAGAACGAGCTGGGTGAGGTCGTGGGCAAATACGCCCAAAGACCAACCGACGCCAACGTCGTCTTTTCCCGTTCAGCGCATGAATATGTATGCGAAACCACGGTACATCTGTCTACCGGGCTGACGGCGCAGGCCAAAGCTCATGCGACCGAAATTTACGCAGCGTTCGAGGCATGCTGCGACAAGATGGAGACACAATTGCGCCGGTACAAGCGCCGGCTAAAAGATCACCACCGCGATCGGTCCGAGCCGGTTGAACTATTCGGGGCGTCGTCTTATATCCTCGCGTCTGACGAATCGGAAGCGGCCTCGGAACCCGAATCTCTTCAGCCGATGATCGTGGCGGAAATGGAAACCAAGATCCCGTCGCTGAGTGTCGGCGAGGCCGTAATGCAAATGGAACTTGCAGGGGCGCCGGTTTTGGTGTTCCGGAATGAAAATAAAAATGGATTGAACGTCGTTTACCGTCGTGATGACGGAAATATCGGCTGGATTGATCCGTAACAGGCAAGGATAGCAAGGCATGCCTTCGGTCTTTTGGGGGCGACGCCGTGGAGCGAGATCATGGAGCTTTCGAGCATTTTAAAGCCCGAAGCAGTGCGTGTACTGTCAGCCGCCTCGAGCAAGAAGCGGTTGTTTCAGGAAATTGGCGAAGTTGCGGCTGGTACCCTGAGCATTGATGCGCAGACTGTCGTTGACAGTCTGCTGGAACGGGAAAGCCTTGGCCCGACAGGTGTTGGCCACGGTGTTGCCTTGCCGCATGCACGGATGGCCGAACTGGATCGGGTCGGCGGTGTTTTTGTAATGCTGGAAAAGCCGATCGATTTCGGTTCGGTTGATCGGCAACCCGTGGACCTGGCGTTTTCTTTGTTCGCCCCGGAAGACGCCGGCGTAGAGCATCTCAAGGCATTGGCGCTTGTCTCACGGACATTGCGTGATTCGGCTGTCTGCACCAAATTGCGGGCAAATCCCGATCCGACAAAGCTTTACGCGATACTGACCGAAGCACAGTCGATGCAGGCTGCATAAAAAAGCTCCCGTGATTCGGGGGCCTTTTGTTTAATCGGAAAAGTTGTTTTAGCCGCCGGTCCCCATTTCCAGGGTCCACCAGATCTTGCCGCCATTTTCCTGGTGCCAGGCGAAACCCATCTGGGTTGCTTGGGCATCCATAATAACGGCACGCGGTCCTGGTTCCTGCATCCACGCTGCCAGTGTCTCGGTTTCTGTCTCGTAGG
>JBPCWT010000303.1:0-14573 GCA_051009255.1 Ruegeria sp.
GTGGTATCATTGCCATGTTGCTGGATGTGGCTTGTGGCAACACCGCATCGGCGTGGTTCGACCGCGATGAACATCCGGTGGTGCTGACGCTGTCGCTGAACACCAGCTACGTCTCTGCCGTCAGTGGTGGCCGGGTAACTGCGGTGGCAAAACCGTCGGGTGGTGGCCGGAAACTGGCCTATGTAAATGGCGAGTTGCACGCAGAAGACGGCACGTTGATCGCAACCGCAGCAGGCGTGTTCAAACGCCGGAGCAGCAGCTGAGGGCCCACAAGTGGACAAGTGGCACGCATACCCCGAGGCACAGATCAGGAGCCGACCCAACGCACGGGCGTTCGCGGATGATCTGGGGACCAGTTGGACCTATGCGGAACTGGACCGGGGCATTTGTGCACTGGCCGATATTCTGACAGGGCAGGGTGTGCAGCCCAATGACTGTGTCATGCTGGTGACCGAAAACTGCTGCGCTGCCGTGGCGGCGTTGTTTGCGTGTTCGCGGATCGGGGCATGTGTTGTGCCGGTCAATGCGCGTCAAACCGATGCCGAACTGGCGCGGATCGTGGCGCATACATCCCCGGCCATTATCCTGTATTCCTCGGCCACGTCGCCGGAGGCACTGCAGCACGCGAATGCGGCACAGAGTTCGGCAATTTCCGGTGATTTCGGAGAGATGCATCTGGCCGCATCCCATCCCAGCAATCCTGATCCGGTTCTGGATGATGTTGCGGTCATGTTGTTCACCACGGGAACGACCGGAACACCCAAGGGTGTGATGCTGACGCATGGAAACCTGCGTTTTGCCGGTCTGACCTCGGCCCATTTCAGGGGGTTGACGCAGGACGATATTGTCTATGGCGTGTTGCCGATCTCGCATGTTTTCGGATTGGCCTCGATCGTGACGGGGTCAACATATGCGGGCGCTTTCGTACAGTTGGAATCGCGGTTTTCGGTGGCCCGGACCTATGACGCGCTGAACGCGGGTGTGACGGTGTTTTCGGGTGTGCCGCAGATGCACGCGCTGCTGATGCAATACACCAAGGAGCAGGGGCATGAGCACCTGCCTTCAAACACGCTGCGATACACGTCGTCTGGCGCGGCGCCGCTGGACCCGGTCTGGAAGCGCAAGGCCGAGGCGTTCTATGGCGTCCCGTTGCAAAACGGGTATGGCATGACCGAGAGCACGGCAGGGGTTTGCGCCTCTGATTGCCGGATCGGTGATCCTGATATCTCTGTCGGTCCGCCGCTGCCGGGCGTGGACGTTCGCATTGATGAAACCGTCGAAGGTGGGGGCGGCGGAACCGGGGAAATCCTGACGCGCGGCCCACATGTGATGAAAGGGTATTACAGGTATCCAGAGGAAACGCAGGCCGCACTACAAGATGGTTGGCTGAGGACAGGTGACCTTGGGTGCTTTGACGGGCAAGGTCATCTTTATGTGGTGGGGCGCAGCAAGGAACTGATAATTCATGGCGGGTTCAACGTGTATCCGCCCGAGGTTGAGGCGGCGCTGAACGACCATCCATTGGTCATTCAATCTGCTGTTATTGGCCAGGTCGTCGATGGCGACGAAAAAGTTGTGGCATTTGTTCAGGTGGCACCGGGGGCGGAACCGACGCCCCAGGAATTGCGCAGCTTTGTTGCCGAACGGCTGGCCGGGTACAAGCGACCCAGCCGGATTGTCATAGCGACGGCCCTGCCTGCGGCACCCACGGGGAAAGTGCTGAAGCACAAGTTGCTGGAGCATTTCGAGGACGAGTTAAAGCAAGCTGATTGACATGCGCGTTTGAAGTTATGCGCGCGCGCCACTCGCCGCTGCGCGGATGGCGCGAATGTTGCTGCCGTACACGTCGGGGTTGGTGACTGATCCACCCTTGAACACTGCGGAACCCGCGACCAGCACATCGGCCCCGGCTGCCGCAACCAGCGGCGCGGTCTGCGGATCGACGCCGCCGTCGATTTCGATATGCACGGGCCGATCCCCGATCATATGGCGCAGGCGCTGGATCTTGGTGGTCATGTCGATGAATTTTTGACCCCCAAAGCCGGGGTTAACCGTCATAACGCAAACCAGATCGGTAAGGTCCAGCAGGTGTTCGATTGCGTCGGCCGGGGTGCCAGGGTTCAGTGCGACGCCCGCCTTCATCCCCGCGGCGCGGATTGCCTGCAGCGTGCGGTGCGTGTGTGGGCCGGCCTCGACATGGGCCGTCAGAACGTCCGCGCCTGCGTCGGCGTAGGCCTGAATGTAGGGGTCGACCGGCGTGATCATCAGGTGCACGTCCATGACCGTTTTCACATGGGGGCGGAACGCTTTGACTGCGGGCGGGCCAAAGGTCAGGTTCGGAACGAAATGTCCGTCCATCACGTCGACATGGACCCAATCGGCGCCCTGCGCCTCGATTGCCTGAATTTCCTGCCCGAAATTGGCAAAATCGGCGGAAAGGATCGACGGGGCGATCTTGATCGTGCGGTCAAAACTCATTGCGGCCTCGTATCAGGTCAAATGTCAGCCCCGCGTATAACTGTGGTATGCGCCGATGGGTAGCCCCAACAGCGGGTGATGAACGCCCTAGTCTTCGTGAAGGGTCAGCGTGACCCGTTCCCCGGCAAAGGCTGTTTTCCCGTATTCGACCGGTACCCCGTCCGTATCCGCGTTTACGCCGACCGAATACAGGACCGGGCTGCCTTCGATCAGGCGCAGGTGACCGGCCTGTATTGCCGTGGCTGCGCGTGCGGTCAGGCGGGTAGAGATGCGGGTGTAATCGGCCACCCCGCAGGATTGAAGCGCCTTGGTCACGGATCGGGTATCGGTCAGCGCCTGCAGGATGTTTGGGAACCGGGCTGCGGGAAAAACGCTTTGGAACAACGCGATAGGGTGCCCGTCGGCTAGCGACAGACCGTCATAGACGTGGACCTGTTTATCGCCGGCCAGTTGCAAAGCCTCGGCCTCGGCCTCGTCAGCGGCGCGTGTGGTCAGGGCCAGAATGCGCTTGCCGGGTATCTTGCCACCAGCGGCAATGGATTTGTGGTATCTGACCCGCTTGCCAATGGCGTAGTCCGTGGGTGCGGCCGTGACGAATACACCTGCGCCACGGCGGGCATGGACCAGACCCTGCTCTGCCATTTCGGACAGCGCCCGTCGCACGGTGTGGCGATTTACACCAAACGTCGCGGCCAGCTGTGCCTCGGTCGGGAGCCTGTCGCCGGTGCCATATCGCCCTTCGGCGATGTCCGAGGTTAGGCTTTGAGAGATGCTTTTCCAGACGGTTGTTTTGTTCATGTCATCAAATCTTCACGGGTTAGCGGATTGCGGGTCGGTGCGGGACCGTGTAATATTTGTCTAGTTGTATAGTATATGTAGACAACCTGGCCAAGAGGCTTTGATGGCAGAACAGACGGAAATTTCGGCTGACGAACGGAAAGAGTGGATGGGTCTATTGGCCCGGGCCCCGGAAAACGCGCTGTTGGCGCTGTGGGAGGGCGTGCCCGATCGCCCGGAATTCGAGCGGTTGCGAGCGCCCGAAGTGGGTGGCGTGATGATCCGTGGCCGTACCGGAGGCACCGGCGCACCTTTCAATGTGGGCGAAATGACTGTTACCCGGTGTTCACTGGCTTTGCCGGA
The DNA here is from genome assembly GCA_051009255.1 of Ruegeria sp. Lineage (GTDB taxonomy): Bacteria > Pseudomonadota > Alphaproteobacteria > Rhodobacterales > Rhodobacteraceae > Ruegeria. Next base: position 3,619 of record JBPCWT010000303.1, read on the forward strand.
CGGGACAGTCGGGCATGGGTATGTGCAGGGCCGGTCCAGAAAAAAGGCCGAAGCAGCTGCACTGGTGGACGCGCTGATGCAGACATCCCTTGCCGATAGCATCAGGGAACAGGTTATCGGGCCGCTGGCGCAACAGATGCAACGTGTCAGGACAGACCGGGCCGCAAAAGCGGCGGCCACGAAGGTCGAGTTCTTTACCATGGTTCGCGGAGAGGATTGATGAACGCTCAGGCGCTATATTCCGGCGGGTTTCGAAATGCCCCCGTTGACGCATCCCACGCATTTCGCGCGGCCATGACTGTGATGGCGCGGCCCGGGGAAATCCGCGTGCTTGCGGGGGCTGAACCTCCTGCACCCCTGTCTGTTGCGGCGGGAACGCTGTTGTTGACATTGTGTGACCCGGAAACGGGCGTTCATCTGGCAGGCGCGGCAGATACCGAGGCGGTTCGGCAATGGCTGATCTTTCACACAGGCGCGCCGGTTGTTTCGGCGGCGAAAGCGGATTTTGCGGTTGGGTCATGGGCTGATCTGATGCCTTTGGACGAGTATCGCATCGGCTCGCCCGAATACCCTGATCGTTCGACAACATTGATCGTTAAATGTGACCGGTTGCTTAACCAAGGCGCGGTTCTGAGTGGGCCGGGAATCCGGGACACGGCACAACTGTCGCTGCCGGATATCCCCGCGATGCAAGCGAACGCGATGCTGTATCCGTTGGGGTGCGACTTTTACTTTACCTGCGAAACCAGGGTTGCGGCCCTGCCGCGCAGTACGCAAATCAGGGCCGGGGTTTAGCGATGTATGTTGCCGTCAAAGGTGGAGAAAAAGCCATCGAAAATGCCCATGCATGGCTGGCCGAAGAACGCCGCGGGTCGACAGAGATTGCGGAACTGAGCCTTGCGCAGATACGCGAACAGCTGAGCCTTGCGGTCAACCGTGTCATGGCAGAGGGGTCTTTGTTTGATCCCGATCTGGCCGCGCTGGCCATCAAGCAGGCGCGGGGCGATCTGATCGAGGCGATCTTTTTGATCCGTGCGTACCGCACCACGCTGCCGCGATTTGGGTATTCCAACCCCGTGGAAACCGGCGAAATGGCTTGTGACCGGCGCATTTCGGCCACGTTCAAGGACGCGCCGGGGGGGCAGGTTTTGGGCCCGACGTTTGACTACACGCACCGCTTGCTGGATTTCAAACTGGCCGCCGAAGGCGAGGCACCCGCCGCGCCGCAGGCCGCGCCACGTGAAGAGCCAACGCCGCACATTACCGAGTTTCTGCGGGGCGAGGGTATCATTCAGGATGAACCGCCCAGTGACGAAACGCCCGGTGATCTGACGCGCGAGCCGATGGAGTATCCGTCCAACCGCCCGCTGCGTCTGCAATCCCTGACGCGCGGGGACGAAGGGTTTGTTCTGGGCATGGCATATTCAACCCAGCGCGGTTTCGCCCGAAACCATGCGTTCGTGGGCGAGTTGCGCATCGGTAAGGTTGCGGTCGAGATGGACATCCCCGAACTGGGATTCGCCATCGAGATCGGTGAGATCGAGCTGACGGAATGTGAAACGGTAAACCAGTTCAAGGGCTCGAAGTTGGAACCGCCCCAGTTCACGCGCGGTTATGGGCTGGTTTTCGGACAGTCCGAACGCAAATCCATCGCCATGGCCCTGGTCGACCGCGCGCTGCGCTGGAAAGAGCTGGGCGAGGACAATATGGGCGCACCGGCACAGGACGAGGAGTTTGTTCTGAGCCACGCGGATAATATTCAGGCAACAGGTTTTCTGGAACATATCAAGCTGCCGCATTACGTGGATTTTCAGTCTGAGCTGGAGCTGGTGCGCAAATTACGGCGCGAGGTTGAGGAACGGGTGACAGGCAACGAGGTGGCGGAATGAAGCTTTTCAAACTGCCTTCCGGTCAGGCTTGGTGGGTCGTGCAAAGCCTGAGAAACGGTAAACAGGGGCTTTTTCACACATGGGAACTTAGTTGGAGTACGACACCGGAAGAGGCTCGAAAAAACGTAGAAGAAAGCGATGCCAGACTTGATCAATCGTTGATGGATAGAGCCATCATGCGGGACGACATTGTAAATGAATACGAATGGGAGCCAGTTTCCCGGCTGAAAAACTATGTTTCTGTTACCGAGGTGAGCTCACTCGAAGAGATCAGGGTAATCGACGACGTGCTTTTTGGAATGCTTCACTCTCATGAAAACTTTGCACTCGAAATGGGAGCTGAAGGCCCATTCGTGGTGGGTGGCGGCGTGGCTTATGTAACGGAAGAGGTGCGCCAATGACCGACTATAACTTTGCCTATCTTGACGAACAGACCAAGCGGATGATCCGGCGTGCCATTCTGAAGGGGTTGGCGGTGCCGGGGTACCAGGTGCCTTTTGCCAGCCGCGAAATGCCAATGCCATATGGATGGGGTACGGGGGGTGTGCAGGTTTCGGCGGCGACCCTGACGCCGGATGATACGTTCAAGGTCATCGATCAGGGGGCCGACGACACCACCAACGCGGTTTCGATCCGCAAGTTTTTCGAAAAAACTGCCCGAGTCGAGACCACCGAACAAACGGAAAAGGCGACGGTCATCCAGACACGCCACCGCATCCCCGAGGCAAAGCTGCGCGAAGATCAGATCATCGTCTATCAGGTGCCGATACCGGAACCGCTGCGGTTTCTGGAGCCACGCGAAACCGAGACCCGCAAGATGCACAGCCTTGAGGAATATGGGCTGATGCATGTGAAGCTGTACGAAGATATCAGCCAGCACGGTGCAATCTCGACCGCTTATGACTATCCGGTTAAGGTCTCAGGCCGTTATGTAATGGATCCGTCGCCGATCCCGAAGTTTGACAATCCAAAGCTGGAAATGGACGCGATACAGCTGTTCGGGGCGGGGCGAGAGCAGCGGATATACGCGGTACCGCCGCATACACAAGTCGTCTCGCTGGATTTCGAGGATTACCCTTTCGAGGCCAGTAAGGCCGATCACGCCTGCGATCTGTGCGGGGCGGAAGACAGTTATCTGGACGAGGTCATCATGGACGATGCGGGCAACCGGATGTTTGTCTGTTCAGACACCGATTATTGCCGGTCACGCCGCGAGGCGGGCCATGTGGGGCGATTGGCCCGGGAGGATGCGGCATGACCCCGTTGTTGCAGGTCAATGGCATCGCCAAACGCTATGGCGCGCGGATCGGCTGCGCGGATGTGAGTTTTGACCTGTATCCCGGCGAGGTGATGGGGATCGTAGGTGAAAGCGGTTCGGGCAAGTCGACATTGCTGAACTGTCTTGCGGGTCATCTGGAACCGGACGCCGGACAGGTGATTTTCGACACCCGGACGGATGGGCCGGTGGATACGGTAACCATGTCCGAACCGGCGCGGCGGATGCTTGGCCGAACCGACTGGGCCTTTGTACATCAGCATGCGCGGGACGGGTTGCGCATGTCCGTCAGTGCCGGCGGCAATATCGGTGAGCGGTTGATGGCTGTGGGGGACCGGCATTATGGCGCGATCCGCGACGCGGCGGTTGACTGGCTGGGCCGGGTCGAGATTGACGAGACTAGAGTGGATGATCGACCAACGGCCTTTTCCGGAGGGATGCAGCAGCGATTGCAAATCGCGCGTAACCTTGTGACCGGGCCGCGACTGGTGTTCATGGACGAACCGACCGGGGGGTTGGATGTTTCGGTTCAGGCGCGATTGCTGGACTTGCTGCGCGGTCTGGTCCGCGAGATGGGGTTGAGCGCGATTATCGTGACCCATGATTTGGCCGTTGTACGTCTGCTGGCGGATCGTCTGATGGTGATGAAAGACGGTCATGTGGTCGAAGCGGGGCTGACGGATCAGGTGCTGGATGACCCGCAACATGCCTATACGCAGCTGCTGGTTTCCAGCGTTCTGCAGGTTTGAGTATTTGTGAAAAGATGAAGTGCGATGATTGAACTTATCGATGTCAGCAAGAGCTTTACCCTGCACAATCAGTGCAGCGCCGTGATTCCGGTCATGGAGGGCGCGTCGCTGAAGGTTGAGCCGGGGGAATGCGTGGCGCTGACAGGGGCGTCCGGTGCGGGTAAATCGACATTGATGCGGGTGATTTATGGCAATTACCTTGCGGCCAGTGGGCAGGTTCTGGTGGGTGGTCTGGATGTTGCTGGCGCAGAGCCGCGCGAGATTCTGGCGCTGCGTCGTGACACGTTGGGGTATGTCAGCCAGTTCCTGCGGGTTGTGCCGCGTGTGCCGACACTGGACGTTGTGGCCGAGCCGCTTTTGGCGGTGGGATGTGATCGGGATACCGCGTTGGATAAGGCAGCGGGTTTGTTGAAGCGTCTGAATATTCCCGAACATCTTTGGACCCTGAGCCCCACGACCTTTTCCGGGGGGGAGCAGCAACGGGTGAACATCGCGCGCGGGTTTGCGCACGCGTACCCGGCGATGTTGTTGGATGAACCGACGGCAAGTCTGGATGCTCGGAATAGGGAAACGGTTCTGTCGCTGATCGAGGAAGGCAAGGCGCGGGGTGCTGCGATTGTGGGGATTTTTCACGATGTCGATGCGCGGCTGCGCGTTTGCGATCGGGAAGTTGATGTTTCAGAATTTACCCCCGGGAGCGCTGCATGAGTCTGGCCCCGGTCATAGCCGTTGTTGGCCCATCAGGGGTTGGCAAGGACAGCGTGATGGATGCGCTGGTCATGCGGGTTCCCGGCATTCACCGGGTGCGGCGCGTCGTCACGCGACCCGAAGGAGAAGAGGGCGAGGCGTTTGAGCGGGTCTCCGTCGACGAGTTTCGAAAGATGGAACGTGAGGGTGCATTTGCCCTGAGCTGGGCTGCGCATGGGTTGATGTATGGAGTGCCGACAAAGATCAGGGATCAGCGGTGCGATGCGCAGGCGGTGCTGGTAAACCTGTCGCGTGGCGTGTTGCTGCGCGCGCAGGAGGTTTTTGGGGAACTGATCGTAATATCACTTACGGCGGACGAGGATATTCTTGCGCGACGGCTGTCTGCGCGGGCGCGGGAAAGCGCCGGAGAACAGAAGCGGCGGCTGGTACGGGCCGCGGTGCCGTTGCCCGAAGGACTGTCACGGGTGATCGAGGTGGACAATTCCGGGGCGCTGGAGGGAACGATCAGTGAAATCCTATTGCGGCTTCAGGCAGAGAGGGCATAGCGATGGATCAGGTGAAAGCGCCCGTCCGAACCTTCGCCCACCAGTGCCAGATCGCGGATGTGGAACGGGTTCGGCAAAAGCGGAACAAGATGGTTTTCCAGGGCGCCTTGCACCGTGGCCAGCGTGGTTTTGTCCAACCTGCCGCTGAGCGTGATGTGAAAGCGGAACGCATCCAGTACGTAAGGATAGCCCCATTGGACCAAGTTTGCGTCTTGTTCTGGGGTCAGGTTGGTCGAGCGGCGGCGGGTCAGTTCATCTGCGGTCGGGTGCGCGCGAAACTCGTCGAGGTCCTGCACGCAGGCGGCGGCCAACCGGTTCAACCCACGCGTGTCACCCCAAGGACACAAGGCCAGAAAGCGGCCAAGCCGCGTGATTTCCAACCCGTCGAGCGTGATCGGCGCGTGACGCGCGGCCAGTTTCGCGCAGGCATCCTGAAGCGCGGAAACAGATTGGCCTTTGCGCAGACGAAACGGCGGTTTCATCGTCGCGTGCACCCCGTATTTGCGCGGTGTATCGGTAATGGTGGCAACGTCTATGCCATCCACGATTGGGTGTGCGACCGTGTTCGCGCGTTCCATATCCCAGCCCAGCCAACCGGTTGCAAATGTCGCCCATGCTGCATCGGCGGGCGGCGCATAGTAGATCGCGTATCGCGTGAATGTCACAGTAACCTCCGGTGTTGCGTGACCTTGCCCCAAACTCAAACCTTGTGAAGTTCAGATGACAGAAGAATTGATCCTTGCCAATGCAACCCTTGTCCTGCCCGAAGAGACGGTTCGCGGAAGTGTCCGCATATCCGGCGGGCTGATTGCGGAGTTCGATGCGGGAACGTCTGTTCCTGCGGGTGCGGTGGATTGCAAAGGTGATTTTGTCTGTCCGGGGCTTGTCGAATTGCATACCGACAATCTGGAACGGCACATCCAGCCAAGGCCAAAGGTGGACTGGCCCCATGCTGCCGCCATTATTGCGCATGACGCGGAATTGGCGGGAACGGGGATTACCACGGTTTTTGATGCCATGCGCGTTGGGTCGATCCCAACGGGTGCAGGGCGGTATCAGAAATACGCGCGGGGTCTGTCGCGTGAGCTGTGGCAGTTGCGCGAACAGGATGCGCTGAAGATCAGCCACTTTTTGCATTTGCGGGCCGAGGTTTGTTCGGAAACTCTGTTGGATGAGCTGGAAGAGTTTGGTCCCGAGGATCGCGTTGGTCTGGTTTCGCTGATGGATCACACGCCGGGGCAGCGGCAGTTCCGCGATATTGAAAAGTTAAAGGCCTATCTGAAGGGCAAGTACGGGCTGGATGGTGACGCCTTTCTGATGCATGTGGCGCAGTTGAAAGGCTTGCGGGACAAATACGGTGATCAGCACGAGGCAGACGTTGTGAATGCGGCGCGCCGGTTTGGGGCGGTGCTTGCCAGCCATGATGACACGACAGCGGAACAGGTGCGCGTTTTCGCCGGTCATGGGATACGGCTGGCCGAGTTTCCAACAACGACAGAGGCGGCGCAGGCCTGTCAGGAACACGGGATTCGGGTCATGATGGGGGCGCCGAACGTGATCCGTGGTGGGTCGCATTCCGGCAATGTCGCCGCGCGCGAGCTGGCGGAGCAGGGTTATCTGGATATCCTGTCATCGGATTACGTGCCGTCTGCGCTGCTGTTTTCGGCGGTACAGTTGGGGCAGATGTGGGGTAATCTGGCGCGGGGTCTGAAAACCGTGACGTTGACCCCGGCGCAGGCCGTTGAATTGGATGATCGGGGCGAAATACGGCCTGGGGCACGGGCCGATCTGATTCGGTTCCGGATGCGCGCCGATGTTCCGGCGCTGAGTGCGGTCTGGTCGTGCGGGCGGCGCGTTGCCTGATCAGGCGCGGTAGAACAGGTAGCGATCGGGCGCGATGGTCTGTGGGCCTTTTATCTGTTGGAAACCAACCAAAGGCTGCCCTGAAATCAGCAAGCCGCCGGGATGCATAACCTGCGCGATAAGTGGGCTGAGGCGAGCGGCCTCGGCCACGTCTTCCTCTTTAATTCCGCGTCCGAAATCATAGTGCGCCAGTGCGATCTGCGGTCCGCCCCGGGCCAGTTTTTCAAGCATTGGTTCGGCTTCGCCTTGCAGAAAGTCTCTGGCCGGGGGGGGTGCTGGATGGGTGGGCCTGCATGACGCGATCCATCACCCAAATCCGGCGGTCGGGTAGAATCTCGCGCAAGTGATCGTAGGTGCGGCCGTTGCCAAGGCCCATGTCCAGAACGTCGCCTTGTGCGCCTTCGATCTGCGATGCGGCCCAGTTCAGCCCGTCGCGCTGGGCGGTCAGGCGGCGCAGCATGGAATCCAGTCGGCTCATCGGCAGCTCCTTGATCAATCAGGCGGGTGGCGCGGTCCAGATGTCGGTGGGCCCGTTCAGCAACCTGCGCAGAAATCCCTTGGTAAAATTCCAGATGTCTTGATCATGGACAAGGTGGTGGGTCAACAGGCCAAATGGTTCGGAATTGTCGGCACGCCCTTCGCGGCGGTCGCGCAACAGGTCGGTGGTTTGGCGGATCAGGGCGTCCGCAGGGACAAGACTGCGCGTGCCGCGCCAATCGATCGGGTCAATATGCGTGTTGATCTGTTCCAGCCCCGGTGCCGCCATTCGCGATTGGCGGGGCGTCGCCGTTGAAAGGACACGGAAACCGATGTCGGACAGATGTGGGCAGACCTCTGGCGCGATGCGGTTCCACGGTGGCACGAACATGGGCCGCAGCCTGTCACCGAACAGATCGGAAAGGCGCGAAAACCCGGCTTTGGCATCTGATGCGACCTGTTCGATTGGTCGGTGCAACCGAAACTCGGATTTCTTTTCCCCGTTGGGGGCGTGGTTTCGGTGGGCCCAACCGTGCACAACCGGGATCAGGGCGTTGGTATCTTTGACATAACTTGCCAGGGCGGCATCTGCGTCATGCGGGATGACGGCAAGATGAACCGGAATAGACAGGTTTGCCGACAAGGCTGAAAGTTGGCGAAGTTCCGGTGTTGGGGTGACCGCATCATCGTCACGCCACCACAGGGGCAGACGCAGCCCGGTTTCGCCCCAGCGCGCCAGTTCGTGATCAAGTGGGGTCCAGTTCGGTCTCATCCGCGCGTTTCCAACAGGTTCGATGCAATTTCCACCGAATTCACGGCCCCGTCAAAAGACAATTCGGATTGTTTGCGGGGGCTGTCCGACAGAACGCGTTCGACAGCGCTGGCCAAGGCCGATCCTGTCAGATCGGCGCTGGACAATACGTTGATGGCGGGCAGGCGTGACAAGCTTTGGCCGCGCAGGCCTTGTTCGACTTCTTTGCCGTCGTCAAAGGGAACAAACACGGCAGGCGTCGCGGCCTGCAGAATATCGAGCGCGGTGTTGTAGCCGCACATGATGACCGAGGCCGCGGCCAGCGGCAGCATCTGCCGAAAATCGGGCCGGACGGGTTCGATAATGACGGGTGCGCCATCTGCCAGCTTTGACAATTCGGAGATACGCGCCTTGGCGTCCTGACCGCCCACCAGCAGGCGCCAGCGTCTGGTGGTCATCTTTTGCGCGGCCTCGATGGCTGCGCGAAAAATCGGCCCCCCGACGGAACCGCCGCCTGCACTGACAAGAATTTCATCCCTGCCCACCTGATCGGGGTGCGGTTCTGGCGGTTTCGGGGCGACAAAGCCGGTGTAGTGCAGTTTTTCAGAAAGGCATTCGGACACGGGCCAGCTGATATCCAGCGGCGTTGCCTGCGGGTCGGAATGCACGAGGATGCCGTCATAGAACCGGTCAACCAATTCTTCGGTCCGTGTGACTTTTGCGGGCTTTGAAGGCGGGGCCAGTATATCGCGGATTGATCCAAGGATGATTGGCCTGCGGTCGCGCTGTCGCGCGGTATCCAGCAAGGTTTCAAATTCATTGGAAAGTGTGCGGCGGCCAAAGGGGAAAAGTTCGGTAATCAGGACATCCGGTTCAAAGCTTGTCAGGGCGTTGCACAGCGCTGTGGTGCGGGCCATCAGGTAGTCATCGTCGGCAACATCCCCGGATTCGGTCAGCAGGCGCGTGAAGTTTGTACCGTCCGACCGCAGTGGTGGCAGGCCAAACATTGTCATCCCCGTTGCATTCAGTTGGGGGGCAGGCATTCCGCCGGTCGCCACGAAAACCTTGTGCCCTTCGGTGCTGAATGACCGGCCAAGGGTCAGGGCACGGCTGAGATGGCCGGTCCCCAGAAGATGCGTGACGACGATCATCACTTTCATGGGGTGCTGTCCCGCCGGATCAGTCGTACCGGTTCTGGCTCTGCCTGCATGGTTGTCAGATCTACGATGAACAGCCGGTTACGCTTGATCCGGAATGGCGCGGGACCATCGAAATCCCATCCCCATGCCCGCGCCAGAATAACCCGCATGATGCCGATATGGCAGACGGCGACCGCATCCTGCTGCAAGTCATTCAGCCAAGGACGCAGGCGGTTCCACAATTCGCCGGGTGTTTCACCGTTGGGCGGGCGATAGTCCCAGCCCCAATCCTCGATATGTCGATAACCGCTTGTGGGGTCTTTGATCAGGTCAACGCCGCGCTGACCTTCCCAATCTCCCCAGTTCATTTCGGTCAGGGCAGGTGACACCTGGGCGTCGCGTCCCGCCACCAATCGGGCGGTTTCGCTGGCGCGTAACAGGGGGCTGGACCACAGGGCGGCCTTGTCCCACGGGTCGGGCAGGGCAAAGCCCGCCAGTTCCGCGCGGGCGTCCTCGTCAAGCGGGATGTCGCTGCGGCCCTGAATTTGGCCTGCCCGGTTCCACGCAGTATGGCCGTGGCGTAAAAGTGCCAGTCGGGTCATGTTCGTCCCCCTATCAGTGGTCTGACGGTATTCCAGAATGTTTCCGTGGCCGATGTTATCAGGTGGCGTTGTGCGATGTATTCGCGTGCCTTGGCCCCTTGGGCCCGGCACAGTGCCGCATTGCCGATCAATCTGGTCATCTGGCGGGCCAGACCTTGCGCGCCTTCCTCTACGGGTGAGTGGTCTGCCGGTCGCAGGACATCGCGGACGCCGGGGCGGTTTTGGGCGACGACGGGTACACCGGCGGCTTGTGCTTCCAGATACACCATTCCATAGGCTTCGTTCACGCCCGGCCAGACAAAAAGCGAGGCCTGCTGATATTGCTTTTGCAAGGTGTCGCGGTCCAGCTCGCCCAACATACGGACATGGTCACCAAAAGGTGCCATCAGAGTTTCCACGTCGCCGCGCGCAGGTCCATCGCCGACCATGGTCAGCGACCAGTCGCCTTGCAACAGGGCCAATGCCTGCGCCAGTATCTTGTAGGATTGCAGTTTGTCGCCCTGCCGCATCATGCCAACGGTCAGCATAGGACCGTCGCAGGACGATGGCGGGGGCAATTCCGCAAGGGGCAGGAAGGGTGGCAATTCGATCAGGTCTTGGTTGCCAAACCTTTCCCGTTCCAGCGTTATCAGGTCGTTTGCGGTGTGATAAAAGATGACCTGCGCCGCATCGCAGGCGTCATGCGCGGATTGGGCAAATCCGGCCCACGGCCCGGTCAGGCGGCTGGTGGCGCGGGTGCTTTCCAACTGAACGTAAGGAATACCTCTTGCCCGGCACACCTGCGGTCCCAGCAGATCGGGCGCCTTGTAATAGTTGTGGTATGTGACCCAGACATCGATATCCGCGGGCAGGTCGGAAATCAGGCGTTCGACCTCGGCCCCGGCGGCATCCCGCAGATGCTGCTGCGCCGATGGATCGCCGGATTTGTCATAGATGCGCAGGCCGGACACCAGATC
>JBPCWT010000304.1:0-3662 GCA_051009255.1 Ruegeria sp.
GACTTAAGCGGCGCTCTGGACAAGCACCTTTCGAAAACTCAATTGGAACAAGCGGCGATATTCTTCGAAAGCGAATTGGGACAGTCAATTATTTCTTTGGAAAATTCAGCGCGCAGAGCGATGTCAGATGACGCGATTGAGGAAATGGCAAACGCGACCTATGAAGAAATTGACAAAAAATCGGGTTATTTTGCTTTGGTTGACGAATACATTCAGGTCAACGACCTGATCGAACAAAATGTTCAAAGTTCTATTAGCGCAGATTTCAATTTCATCCGCGGCATTGCGGATGGACAGGGTTCTACATCCGATGACCGGGCTCTTTTGTCCCAGCTTCTCGAACAAAAGGACACCACGGCTAATAACACCAAAACATGGTTGTATTCTTTTTTGTTGCTGGCCTACCAGCCGCTGAGCGAGGCGCAAATGCGCGAGAACATTGCGTTTTCAAGAACGGATACAGGGCGCGCACTGAACAGGGCGTTGTTTGACGGGTTTGATGATGTATATGACGGAATTTCGTACCAGCTTGGACTGGCCGTCGCAGACGCCATGCAGGCCTCGGATCTTTAGCGCCATTTTCTGTTGACTTTCCCAATCAATGCTTGGATAAGCGCGCATCCCGGCCGGACTCCCGCGCCGGGTATCGTTATTATTTGACCCAATGGCGTGTCCAGCGGGTCGTCATCACGCCCGGTAAAGGGCGCGCTGTTCGAGGTGGCTAAGGCCGGAAACGCCCAATTGACGGGGACCACAGAACGCGAGAATGAAAAGGAAAGACGCATGTTTGCGGTCCTCAAGACTGGCGGCAAGCAGTACAAGGTTCAGGCGGGCGATATGCTCCGCGTTGAAAAGCTGGCTGCCGATGCAGGTGAAAAAGTTCAATTCAACGACGTTCTGATGCTGGGTGGTGATGCACCCGTTGTCGGTGCGCCGTTTATCGATGGTGCGGCCGTTCAGGCCGAAGTGGTCGAACAGGTTAAGGGTGACAAGGTCATCAAGTTCGTAAAGCGCCGTCGTAAACACAGCTCGAAGCGTACCGTTGGTCATCGCCAAAAACTGACGCTGGTCAAAATTATCGATATTCTGGCGTCCGGCGCTGAAAAATCTGGCATCAAGGTTGCAACCGGATCAGCCCCGGCTGGCGAGGCTGCTCCTGCAGCGAAACCGGCCAAGAAGGCACCTGCGAAAGCTGCAAAAGCAGAGGCACCTGCTGCCGCTGCCGCCGCAGACGACCTGACCAAGTTGACTGGCGTCGGCCCTGCCGCTGCCAAAAAGCTGGCTGAGGCGGGCATCGAAAGCTTTGCTGCTCTGGCCGCCTTGTCGGAAGAGCAGATTGCTGCTATCGAAACGGTCAAAGTTAAACCCGAATGGGTTGAGCAGGCCAAAGAGCTGGCCAAAGGCTAAGGAGAGAGAGAATGGCACATAAAAAAGCTGGCGGTTCCTCCCGTAACGGTCGCGACTCTGCGGGTCGCCGCCTTGGCGTGAAACTGTACGGTGGCCAGGCAGCCATCGCAGGCAACATCATCGTGCGTCAGCGCGGCACCAAGTTCTGGCCGGGCGAAGGCGTCGGCATTGGCAAAGATCACACCATCTTTGCGACAGTCGATGGCGCGGTGAAGTTCCACAAGGGACTTAAAAACCGCACATTTATTTCGGTCCTGCCAGTGGCGGAGGCCGCAGAGTAAGCCGAAACCCGGAAGGTTTGAAAATTCATGGGGGGCCGGCAGTAAATGCCGGCCCCTTTCTCGTTTTAACGCCGATTTAATCGAATGTCACAATGACCGTAGCAACGACAAGCTTCTTGATTTTTGCAGCCAGCCAAGTCGGCACGCCAGGACCTGCCAACATGGTTCTGCTGGGAACAGGTGCGCGCTATGGATTTAAGGCGGCGTTGCCGTTTGTTGCCGGCGTCATCCTTGGCAAGCAATTGATCATCTGGCCCGTTGGATTTGGCTTGCTGCAACTTGCCGATCAGGCGCCTGTGGTTTTTTCGGCACTGAAATACGCCTCGGCGACCTATATTTGTTGGCTTGCTTGGAAAATTGCCAATCTGCGACTGTCGCGTCAAGGAGCGGACGAAAACGTTCCGGGGTTTTGGGCCGGCTTGATAGTGCACCCTTTAAACCCAAAAGCATGGGCAATGATTATTGCAGGGTTCACGGGCTTTGTTGCCGCGGGTACGCCTAGCATCGATGCGACACTTACAATTGCAACGTGCCTTTTGCTCTGCCAGGTCGTGTTGCACCCGGTCTGGACTTTTGCCGGTGATCGGATCGCCCATGCGGTTGAAGGTCGCCCAATTGAAAAATATCTGATGTGGACGTTAGCGAGTCTCACTGTTGCGTCCGTAATTTTCGTGTTGTTCGGAGGAGGAACGCACTTATGAAACTTGAGACAATAATAAATCAGCCGGTCATCGAAACCGAGCGGTTCGACCTGCGCCCATTGCGCCGGTCGGATTTGGGTCTCGTCGAACATTATGCAGGCGACGAACGCGTGGCACGAATGACATCGAACATTCCGCACCCGCTGCCGCCGGGCTCGACCGAAGCGTTCGTATCGCGCGCAATGTCGGAAGACCGCGACGAAGATGTCTGGGTCATGGACGCTGTAAAAGATGGCGGGCCAGAGCTGATTGGTGTGATTTCGTTGAAACGGCTGGATCGCAATCAATCCGAAGTCGGGTATTGGGTCGCCCCAATTTACTGGAACTCGGGCATAGCATCGCTGGCTGTCGAAGCGCTGGTTGTGGCCAATCCGCTGGACAATTCCAACATGTTTGCCAGCGTATTTCAGGACAATCCGGCCTCGGCCCGTGTTCTGACGCATTGCGGTTTTGAATACCTTGGCGACGCCGAAAGCTACTCGGTCGCGCGTGATGCGAACGTGCCGACTTGGACGTACAGTAAAAAACTCTGACTTGTGGCCGATGGGGCCTTTGCAGTAGGGGACTGACATGAAATTTCTCGATCTTGCAAAGGTCTACATCCGGTCCGGGGCCGGCGGTGGCGGTTGCGTCAGCTTTCGGCGTGAAAAATACATTGAATATGGCGGACCCGATGGCGGTGACGGCGGCAAGGGCGGATCGGTCTGGGCCGAGGTTGTTGACGGGCTGAACACGCTTATCGACTTTCGATATCAGCAGCATTTCTTTGCCAAGAGCGGCCAACCCGGCCGTGGTCAGCAGCGCACCGGCAAGGATGGCGACGACATCATCCTGCGGGTGCCGGTCGGCACGGAAATCCTCGACGAGGACGAAGAGACGGTCATCTGCGATCTGACGCAGGTGGGCGAACGGGTCTTGCTGGCCAAGGGCGGCAATGGCGGCTTTGGCAACCTGCATTTCAAATCAGCGACAAACCAGGCGCCACGCCGGGCCAATCCGGGGCAGGACGGGATTGATCGCACCATTTGGTTGCGGTTGAAACTGATCGCCGACGTCGGCCTTCTGGGGATGCCCAACGCCGGCAAGTCAACCTTTCTGGCCGCGACATCGAACGCGCGCCCCAAGATTGCGGATTATCCGTTTACCACCTTGCACCCCAATCTGGGCGTTGTTGGTGTAGATAACGTGGAATTCGTGGTGGCCGATATCCCCGGCCTGATTGGCGGTGCGCATGAGGGCAAAGGGCTGGGCGATTTGTTTCTGGGTCATGTGG
>JBPCWT010000305.1:0-8824 GCA_051009255.1 Ruegeria sp.
GGGGAGGCTCGGGGTAACTTGTGCATTGCAGAGTCTTGGCCCGGTCAAATGCGTACGGTCTACGGCGATCATGAGCGGTTCGTTCAAACTTATTTCATTCAGTATCCGGGAAAGTATTTTACCGGCGACGGCTGCCGCCGGGACGAGGACGGTTACTACTGGATTACCGGGCGGGTCGACGATGTGATCAATGTCTCGGGCCACCGTATGGGCACCGCCGAGGTGGAAAGCGCACTGGTCGCGCACGCTGCTGTGGCCGAGGCCGCCGTGGTCGGGTATCCGCACGAGATCAAAGGTCAGGGCATATACTGCTATGTCACGCTGATGAATGAACGCGAACCCAGCGACGAACTGTTAAAAGAACTGCGCACTTGGGTTCGGACAGAGATTGGTCCTATTGCCTCGCCTGATGTAATTCAGTGGGCGCCGGGTCTCCCAAAGACCAGATCAGGTAAAATCATGCGCCGTATTCTTCGCAAGATTGCCGAAAACGACTTTGGCAGTCTGGGTGACACCTCGACCCTTGCAGATCCATCGGTCGTTGAAGACCTGATCGAAAACAGAGCAAGCAAGTGAGGCTGTGATGGACGCCGCCACAATCACAACGCCTGCAGTTTTGATCCTTCTCGGTCCTCCGGGTGCCGGGAAGGGAACTCAGGCACGGATGCTCGAGGATAAATTCGGCCTTGTTCAGCTAAGTACCGGCGACTTGTTGCGGGCTGCTGTTGCGGCGGGAACCGAGGCGGGAAAAGCCGCCAAAGCAGTTATGGAAGCCGGTGAACTGGTTAGCGATGAAATCGTTATTGCCATTCTGCGTGACCGACTGACCGAACCAGACTGCGCTCGGGGCGTTATCCTTGATGGATTTCCACGCACGACAGTACAAGCCAAGGCACTGGATGCCCTGCTTACGGAAACAGGGCAAAAGATTAATGCGGCCATCAGCCTCGAAGTGGAAGACGCCGAAATGGTGACCCGCATTTCAGGCCGATATACTTGCGCCGGTTGCGGCGAAGGGTTTCACGACCAATTCAAAAAGCCCACGGTAGAAGGTAAATGTGACAAATGCGGCAAATCTGAATTCAACCGCCGCGCCGATGACAACGCAGAAACAGTGGCGTCGCGTCTGACGGCGTATCACGAACAAACTGCGCCATTGATTGCGTATTATCAAGCACATGGATCACTAAAGACGTTGGATGCCATGGGGCAAATTCAGGACATAGCACGCGACTTGGAAAGTATCGTTAGCGAAGTAATGAGTTAAGGGGGGAGACAAGCCCACAAGCGGGCTTCGATCCGACAACAGAATACTTCAAAGGACCGCCTTGGCGGACCAGAGAAGTTTTGCCTGACGTCGTTCGGCGTTCGGCATGATCGAGAGACGGCCTAAGGTACTGGAGGAATTGGGCACAGGGCCGCCTCATGAGGAAGCAAGGAGGTACCGCGATGGCGGATAATTCAACCAACTCCGCGCAGACTGCCGAGGCCGATAAGGGCTATTGGCAGGCCAACCTGCGCCTAATCACCATCAGCTTGATCATATGGGCTGTGGTGTCATTCGGGTTCGGCATTTTGCTGCGTCCATTACTCTCGGGCATAGCCGTCGGCGGCACCGATCTGGGCTTCTGGTTCGCGCAACAGGGATCGATCCTGGTCTTTTTGGCACTGATCTTTTTCTACGCGTGGCGGATGAACAAGCTGGATGTCGAACACGGCGTAGAAGAAGAATAAGGGAGCGCAGGGAAAATGGATCAGTTTACCATCAACCTGCTGTTTGTGGGCGCGAGCTTTGCGCTTTACATCGGCATCGCGATCTGGGCCCGGGCGGGTTCCACATCAGAATTTTACGCCGCTGGCCGCGGCATTCACCCGGTCACCAACGGTATGGCGACTGCGGCTGACTGGATGTCAGCGGCCTCGTTCATTTCAATGGCAGGCCTTATCGCCTTTACGGGTTACGACAATAGCACGTTCCTGATGGGCTGGACGGGTGGTTATGTCCTGTTGGCGCTGTTGCTTGCGCCCTATCTGCGCAAGTTCGGCAAGTACACGGTTTCCGAATTCATTGGCGACCGCTTTTACAGCCAAACAGCGCGGATTGTTGCCGTTATCTGCCTGATCGTTGCGTCGGTCACATACGTGATCGGGCAAATGACTGGCGTCGGCGTCGCCTTTGGTCGCTTCCTCGAAGTGTCCAACACTGCTGGCCTGTTAATCGGTGCATGTGTCGTATTCGCCTACGCGGTGTTTGGCGGCATGAAGGGTGTTACTTATACTCAGGTTGCCCAATACTGCGTTTTGATCACTGCCTACACGATTCCGGCTATTTTCATCTCGCTGCAATTGACCGGAACGCCAGTTCCCGCGTTGGGACTGTTTGGTGATACCGCAAGCGGTGAACCGCTGCTGACCAAACTGGACGCCATCGTGGCAGAACTTGGTTTTGCGGAATACACTGCTCATCATTCCGACACTTTGAACATGGTTTTGTTCACGCTGTCACTGATGATTGGTACCGCTGGACTGCCACACGTGATCATGCGCTTCTTCACAGTGCCAAAGGTTGCCGATGCACGCTGGTCTGCGGGTTGGGCACTGGTCTTCATTGCCCTGCTGTACCTGACTGCTCCGGCGGTTGGCGCCATGGCACGTCTGAACATCACCGAAATGATGTGGCCCAATGGCGGCATCGACGGCGGTGCAGTTACTGTCGAGCAAATCGACAATGACGCCCGCTATGACTGGATGGCCACCTGGCAGAAAACCGGTCTGCTGGATTGGGAAGACAAAAACGGCGACGGTAAGATCCAATACTACAACGATAAGTCCGACAGCATGCAGGCGATTGCCGAAGAAAAAGGATGGGTTGGAAACGAGTTGACCAAGTTCAATCGCGACATCCTGGTTCTGGCAAATCCGGAAATCGCCAACCTGCCCGGTTGGGTTGTGGGTTTGGTTGCTGCCGGTGGTCTGGCTGCTGCTCTGTCCACTGCCGCGGGTTTGTTGCTGGCGATTTCGTCTGCGGTTTCGCATGACCTGATCAAAGGGGCGATCAACCCAGCGATCTCGGAAAAAAGTGAACTGCTGGCCGCGCGTATCGCAATGGCAGTCGCCATCGTGGTCGCCGCCTATCTGGGCCTGAACCCGCCGGGTTTTGCTGCTCAGACGGTTGCCCTCGCGTTTGGTCTTGCTGCTGCTTCGATCTTCCCGGCGCTGATGATGGGGATCTTCTCGACCCGCATCAACAACACCGGGGCTGTGGCGGGCATGCTGGCAGGTTTGACCGTGACACTGGTTTACATCTTCCTGCACAAGGGCTGGTTGTTCATTCCGGGCACCAACTCCTTCACCGACGCTGACCCACTTTTGGGACCGATCAAGTCGACTTCGTTCGGCGCAATCGGCGCGATGGTCAACTTTGGCGTGGCATATGTTGTCGCCGGGATGACCAAGGAAACCCCGCAGGAGATCAAAGACTTGGTCGAAAGCGTTCGCGTTCCCCGTGGCGCGGGTGCTGCTCAGGATCACTGATGCTGGTGCGGCCTGAAGAAATATTCTGGCCGCATCTATCGACCCACTGTTCCCGCCCGGCATTCCACCGGGCGGGACTTTTTGTTAAGTCATAAGAGACCAACATGGCCCTTTCGTCCGAACAGATCATCCGGTTCCTGAAATCAGTTCATCCCTATGATGCGCTTCCTGATGACGTGCTGAACGCTATCGCCTCAGGCATTGAGGTGTGGGAGATCGAACAGCAGGCGGCTGTTTACGATCTCGGCGACGCATTGCCGGGGCTATTTGTAATCTTTGAAGGCCAAATTGAGATTATTGACGAGAATGGCGTTGCTGTCTCGCATTTGGGCCTTCGCAATTCCTTTGGCGAACGTGGCTTACTGCGTGACGGTATGGCCGCCACAAGCGCACGTGCCGATTCAGATTCAGTTCTTCTTGTACTGTCGCCCGCCCTGTTCCGCGAGCTTGTGTCAAAGCACGACATTGTAGCAAAGTTTTTCAATCGCGCCCGCCGCCCGCGCCCGGAGCAGCAAACTTTGGCGACCACCCGTATCGACACTTTGATGGCAAGCAAGCCTGCCACCTGCGAGCCCTCTACTTCGGTACAGGACGCGGCGCGACTGATGCGGGACCGCTCGATTTCCTCGCTGTGCATAACCGAAGGAGTGGCTCTTTGCGGGATCGTCACGGTTCGGGATCTGTCTGGCAAGGTCGTGGCCGAGGCGCTGCCACCATCAACTCGCGTTTCGCAGGTCATGACCCCTGATCCAATTACACTGTCGCCGGGCGACATCGGCTCGGATGTTTTGCACGCGATGATGGAACGCAACATCGGCCACATTCCAATCACCGAAAACGGGAACCTGATTGGAATGGTGACCCAAACTGATCTTACGCGTTTTCAGGCGGTAAGCTCGGCCGAGCTTGTGCGCCGTATTGCCCGCGCGACGTCGGCCACTGAAATGGCCGTTGTAACAGCCGAAATACCGCAGCTACTTGCGCAACTGGTCGCCGGGGGAAACCGGCATGAAATCGTAACCCGGTTGATTACGGATATTGCAGATACGGCAACGCGGCGGTTACTGGCTTTGGCCGAGGAACAGTTGGGGGCACCGCCGGTTCCCTACCTTTGGCTGGCCTGCGGCTCGCAAGGGCGGCAGGAACAAACGGGTGTTTCGGATCAGGATAACTGCCTGATGTTGGACGACAGCGTAACCGAACGCGACCTGCCCTATTTCGAGCATTTGTCCAAACTCGTGACTGACGGTCTGGATACTTGTGGTTACTATTATTGCCCTGGCGACATGATGGCCACCAACCCGCGTTGGCGGCAGCCTGTCAGTGTTTGGCGCGAGTATTTTGAGGGCTGGATCACCAAACCAATTCCCGAAGCACAAATGCTGGCCTCGGTCATGTTTGACTTGCGCCCGATTGGTGGAGCATTCGACCTGTTTGCCGATCTACAGTCTGAAACGCTGAACGCGGCCAGTCGAAATTCGATCTTTGTGGCTCACATGATCTCGAACTCGTTAAAGCATACGCCGCCGCTGGGGCTTTTGCGCGGGATTGCTACGATACGTTCTGGTGAACACCGCAATACGCTGGATTTGAAACATAACGGCGTTGTACCGGTCGTGGATCTGGCGCGTATTTACGCCCTGCAAGGACAGATCACAGAAGCTAATACGCGCGCGCGCTTAAAGGCAGCCGAGGCGGCGGGAATTCTTAGCGCATCCGGCGCACAGGATTTGCTGGATGCATACGATTTGATTGCCGAAACCCGGTTGGAACATCAGGTTTCGCTGGTCAAAAATGGCGACAAACCCGACAACTACCTGCCTCCGGCAAGTTTGTCCGACTTTGAGCGAAGTCACCTGCGGGACGCATTTGTTGTAGTAAAGACAATGCAATCCGCAGCTGGTCACGGAAAAGGGATGCTAAGCTAACCATATCCTTCCTGAGCATCAGGAGCGAAGCAATACAAGAAACGTGGGCAACCCACGAATGAAGAACGGAGAGACCGAATGTTTCTGGAGCTGATCGGCACCATCTTTGCGGGCTTTGCAGTTGCCGGCATTGTCATGATTTTGAACAAACTGACCGGTGGGCGACTTCCTCGATGGGCGGCTCCGGTTGGTGCAGGGTTAGGCATGATCGGTGTTTCAATTGCTAGCGAGTATTCTTGGTACGACCGAACACGC
This sequence comes from Ruegeria sp., assembly GCA_051009255.1. Taxonomy (GTDB): domain Bacteria; phylum Pseudomonadota; class Alphaproteobacteria; order Rhodobacterales; family Rhodobacteraceae; genus Ruegeria. The sequence continues at coordinate 5,718 of JBPCWT010000305.1, forward strand.
GAAGCCTTGCCTGATGGCCTAGCCGTGGTTCAAGAAGTTGAAAGCCAAGCATTTTATCGCCCGTGGACCTACGCCTTTCCGTTCGTGGACCGTTTTGCAGCTGTCGATACTGTGTCTGTTCGTACCAATGAAAAAGTGCCCGAGCAAAGACTGATTGATTTATACTTCTTTGGTCGCTGGGCACCGGTCTCGAAAATGCCGATTGCAGTGGATTGCGCTGGAAACCGACGGGCAAATCTGTCGGACGGGGCAGAGTTTGCCGACGATGGCTCTGTATCGAATGCCGGTTGGGTGCAAGTTGATGCAAGAGACCCGGTTATCGAGACGACCTGCGGAATTTGATCATGCTGATGCACCTGAGCCTGCGCCTGAGAATTTTCTTGTTCTTCTGCCTGCTGGCAGTGGGTGGAATTTCAGTGACCTGCGCTGCACTCTGGTTCAGCTATCATCGTGCGGATGATCCTGACCTTTTCGACGCTTTTGTTTTCGGTGGAATTTTGATTTCGTTTGGCTTTTTAAGTTTGTGCGCAGGAGTTTGGCTGTTATTCGATGACAATTTGGCAAAACCGATTGAACGCCTTTCGGCTCAACTCCGCGCCCGCGCCCATGCAGGTGTCAGCTCGGACATGGATTTGCAAGCTGCCCGATACTTGGGAGATCTGGCACCCGCAGCTGCCGGTTTGGCCGAGCAACTGGCCGAAAAGGCCATGAATTCGGCCGAAGCAGTTGCGGCAGAGACCGAACATCTGGCATCAGAAAAACAAAGGCTGACCGCTATTTTGACGGAGATTCCGGTCGCTATGTTGCTGGCCGGCCCTAACCATCAGATCGTTTTGTATGACGCCCAAGCCGCCGAAGTTCTGGCGCAGATCGCTCACCCTCGCTTGAATGCGTCCTTGTTCGACTATCTGGAACCCGCGCCACTGGAAGAAGCATATGAGAAATTGAATAAAACCGGGATGGATGTGTACTGCACGCTGGCAAGTGTAGACAAGGCGCAGACATATACCGCGCGCATGAAACCATTGGGGCATGCACCGGGTTACATGCTTATTTTCGAAGACAGCGTTGCCCGAATACCGCCCGAGGCCGCGCGGCCATTGGTCTATGATTTTGACCTGCTGGACACAACAGGCGACGAACTGTTCGAAAACCGATTGTTGTCCGACCTCTGCTTTGTCGTGTTTGACACAGAAACCACAGGGTTGTTGCCACACAAGGACGAGATCGTTCAGATCGGCGCCGTTCGGGTTCTCAAAGGGCGGATTATTGAAGGCGAACAGTTGGACACGCTTGTAAACCCTGGGATCCCGATCCCTCCTGCTTCGACCAAGGTACACAAAGTCAGCGATCGAATGGTAGAGAGTGCACCGGATATTTCCGAAGCAGGTCGCCGGTTCCATCACTTTGCCCGAGACGCAGTAATCGTGGCCCACAACGCCCCATTTGATATGGCATTCCTTCGGCGTCACGCCGACCGCATGGGTGTTGAATGGAAACACCCTATCCTTGATACGGTTCTTTTGTCTGCGGTACTGTTTGGCGCGAGCGAAACCCACACACTGGACGCCGTTTGCGAAAGGCTTGGAATTTCCATTCCCGAAACCTTGCGACACACTGCCTTGGGCGACGCTGTGGCAACGGCAGAAGTTTTGGTAAAAATGCTGCCAATGCTAAAGTCCCGAGGTATGAACACTTTTGGGGATGTCATTGCCGAAACACGTAAACATGGCCGGTTGCTGGAAGATTTGAATTGATCGTAAAACATGCGGGCAGAATACAGCTTGCCATAGACAATTCTGATGGGCCATGGCACGTGATGCACAATCACCGAACGAGCGTGCGATGACGGAAAAAACATTTGCCCCCGATCCCGATCAAAATCTCGCCTTTCGCGAGGCGTTGGGATGTTTTGGCACCGGGGTAACTGTCGTAACGACCTCGGCGCAGGATAGACCCGTTGCAATAACCGTGAATTCGTTCTCTTCCGTTTCGCTTGATCCACCTCTGGTTCTCTGGTGTTTGGGCAAGGATTCCAATCGCTTCGATGCGTTCAGCGCCACTGACCATTATTCCATTCATGTCATGGCGGAAGAGCAGCAACAGCAGGCCGTAAACTTTGCCCGAAATGGGCTGGATTTCTCTCATGCCAGTTGGGAGAAAGATTCCAAGGGCAGACCGGTACTTGCCGATTGTCTGGCGCGATTTGATTGCCGTCTGTTTGAACGCCACGACGCAGGTGATCATTTGATACTGGTAGGTCAGGTCGAAAACGTAATGTACCGAACAGGCAAGGGCCTTATCTTTAAGCGCGGTCAATTCGGGTCATTTATCGACCTGCTTTAGCTGTCATTCGTCCAGTGAGCCGTGAACAGCTAACGCTTCCAATTCCGCATCTTGTAGGGTGATGACCCGATACGCCTCGTGAACGCCGGCATCGGACAATTCTCGGGCAACGGTCAACAGAGTGTTCGGCACATGATCTTCGCACAATTCTGACATTTGCCCTATTTCCTCTCGCGCGACTCCCAACGCGGCCTCGACTGACGGTGCGCCGTAGAGTTTCACGAAGTGCTCTGCAAGGGCATTTTCCAACTGTTCGACCTCTGCCTCCTCAATCTGCGTCACAGCCACAAAGGTAACGCGGCCAAAGGTTTCAAGCCCCAGCCAACCGTTCGCAAAGGCTTGTCGAGCTTTGCCTTCAAGATCAGCCTCACCCCAGTTTGAAAACTCAAAACCGCCTGAGATACACCATTCGCCGGTTCGCGCCGGTGAATGAAAAACACGCCTGTCGCTTTCGTCGAAATGGATTGCTCGCGCCAGTTTCACGATTCTTCCCCTAACAATGTAAACAAGGGCATCAAATGGGTTTCCTTATCATCGCGGATCAACATGCCAAAACGTTCATCCGTGCCAACAAACACCCCGGATTGGCCCTTTTTCTCAATCGCCTCTCCAACATTTTGCAAAAGACCCATCCATTCATTGTGCAGGGGCGCATTGCCGTCTTCTTCCCATCGGTTCAGCCAGGTCAGCATATGGCGCGACCAGCTTTCGACCAAGTTTAAGGGCGAAACGTCCGCGCAGCCTTCATCGTACAACGCTGT
>JBPCWT010000306.1:0-3309 GCA_051009255.1 Ruegeria sp.
TAGACCCCGTTCGATATATCGCAAACCGGTCATCCGGGGCGCAAGGCGCTGCCGTTGCCCGTGCCTTGATGCAGCTTGGGGCCGAGGTGATTTTTGTAACCGGTCCTGCGGACGTCCCACCGCCGGACGGTGTTCAGGTCGTGCGCGTTAAAACTGCGCAACAGATGTCAGATGCGGTGGATGCCGCTTTACCCGTGGATACAGGGGTCTTTGCGGCGGCAGTGGCTGATTGGCGCGTATCCAGTGCGTCGGACCGAAAGCTCAAGAAAAGCAGGGATGGACTGCCGGTTCTGGAATTCGCGGAAAACCCGGACATCCTGAAACGTGTTTCCCAGTTGAAGAGTGGGCGCCCGGGACTGGTCGTCGGATTTGCCGCCGAAACTGATGACGTGGTCGAAAACGCGACCGCGAAAAGGGCGCGCAAGGGGTGCGATTGGATTGTTGCCAACGACGTCAGCCCTGGCACAGGCATAATGGGCGGATCGGAAAACGCGGTAGTTTTGATCACAGAGGACGGGGTCGAAGAATGGCCACGCATGGGCAAGGATGCAGTTGCGGACCGACTGGCGCAAAAGGTAGCAGAAGCTTTGGCCGAGTAGTGGTTTCTGCCTCAAACATTTGGGTTCGAAAGAAAAGGATGCAGGGATGGTGGCAATTCGCGTAACCCGTGAAGAGGGGGCCGATCCCGAAATCCAATTGCCTTCTTATGAAAGTGCAGGGGCTGCCGGTGCAGATGTCCGCGCAAATTTACCGGGCGGGGTGTCGGTTGTTCTTAGACCGGGGCAAAGAACCTTGGTGCCAACCGGGCTGCGGATCGAGATTCCGATGGGGTACGAAGTTCAGGTTCGGCCCCGATCCGGTCTGGCGCTGAAGCACGGGATCACCCTGCCAAACACGCCGGGCACCATCGACAGCGATTATCGCGGACCCTTGGGCGTTATCGTGCTGAATGCCGGGCAAGAGCCGTTCGAGATCACCCATGGCGAACGGATCGCGCAATTGATTGTTGCGCCTGTTTTGCAGGCCGATTTTGAACTGGCCGATGATCTGAGCGAAACAGTGCGCGGGAGCGGCGGGTTCGGCTCGACCGGGCGCGGTTGATGCTGCTGGTACTGTTTCTGGCTGCGGCTCTTTGGGGGCTTGGGTATCTGGCCGGGGCGTCGCGCACCGCCCGATCGGTATCGGTCGCAGTTCTTTTCGCGGGCGTTTTGATTGCCCAGCTTGCCCTACCCGATGGGAATTCACTGCGAGAGGCAACCGGCGGTTCGGCCGCATTGTGGTTGATCCTAGGTGGCTTTGCGCTGCTGGCTCTGCTTTACAGCAGATTGCTGAAGGCCCTGCGCAGTTGTGCAGGGCCAATCCCAGTCGCGGAGCCTAAAATGCCATCAGATAGCTTTACTGAAACCGAACTGGACCGATACGCCCGTCACATCGTCCTGAGAGAATTGGGTGGACCGGGTCAGAAAAAGCTTAAAAAAGCGCGCGTTCTGGTGATTGGCGCAGGCGGGTTGGGCGCACCTGCGTTGCAGTATCTGGCAGCGGCAGGTGTTGGAACGATCGGTATCATCGACGACGATGTTGTTGAAAACGCCAACTTGCAACGGCAGGTTATTCATCGGGACGGCGACATTGGTATGCCCAAGGTGTTTTCCGCGCAACAAGCCATGCAGGCGCAAAACCCGAATGTTGTGGTGCGCCCCTATCATCGGCGACTGACTGACGAAATAGCGCCCAATCTGTTCAGCGAATTTGATCTGATTTTGGACGGGACTGACAATTTCGACACCCGGTATCTGGCAAATCGCGCTGCGGTCGGCGCAGGTGTGCCACTGATCTCGGGCGCTTTGTCACAGTGGGAAGGGCAAATCAGCGTATTTCACCCGGCACATTCCGGCCCGTGTTATCAGTGTATTTTCCCCGAAGCCCCGGCACCAGGACTGGCACCTTCCTGTGCCGAGGCAGGTGTGATTGGTCCATTACCCGGCGTTGTTGGGTCGATGATGGCCGTCGAGGCAATCAAGGTGACCACAGGTGCCGGGCAGCCGTTAATAGGCGAAATGCTGATCTACGATGCACTGTATGGCGAAAGCCGCAAAATAACGCTGTCCAAACGCGCGGATTGTCCGGTATGCGGGCCTGTTGAGAAACAGACCTGATATCGGACCAATGCAAAGTGCCATTTCTCCAGCGCTTGCGGCAAGCAGCTTAACGACAGAAAATACGTCATTGGCAGTTCCAAGTCTGGACCATTGCCCCGGGCGTTCCTAGCTTGACTGTCAAAGGAGACATGCATGACCAACCCGATCCTGTCTGACTGGACAACACCCTTTAAAATTGCACCATTTGATACAATTTCAGACGACGATTTCGCACCTGCGTTGGACGAGGCGCTGAAAGAGCACAACGCCGAGATCGAAGCGATTGCCAAAAATACGGAGAAGCCCAGCTTTTCAAATACTATCGAGGCCTTAGAAGCCGCCGGTGAAAATTTGGACAAAGTCTTATCGGTTTTTTTTACCGTGGCTGGCGCAGACAGCAATCCCAAACGAGAAGAGTTGCAGAGAGAGTTCTCACCAAAACTTGCTGCACATTTTTCGGGCATTTCGTCGAACAAAGCGTTGTTCCAAAGGGTCGCGGATGTTTGGGCGCAACGAGAAGCACTGGATCTGACTGACGAGGAAAATCGAGTATTGATGCTGGCCCACCGGAATTTCGTGCGGTCCGGGGCCGCGTTGCAGGGCAAGGAAGATGCCCGAATGCAGGATATCAAGGCCCGCCTTGCGACGTTGGGCACAACCTTTACCCAGAACCTTCTGGCCGATGAACGAGAATGGTTCATGAACCTCACCGAAGAAGATCTAGAAGGGTTGCCCGAATTCGTCATCAATGCGGCCAGAGCGGCAGGTCAGGAAAAGGGCGCAGTTGGGCCGGTTGTTACATTGTCCCGGTCACTGATTGTTCCTTTTCTTCAGTTTTCACCACGCAGGGACCTGCGGGAAAAAGCGTACCGCGCCTGGACATCACGCGGTGGAAACGGTGGCGAGACCGACAACCGGGAAATCGCCGCAGAAACTCTTGGACTTCGGGAAGAGCGGGCCAAACTTCTTGGCTACAACAGCTTTGCCGAGTTCAAGCTAGAGACAAAGATGGCTCGCACGCCCGAGCGCGTGCGTGATCTGCTGATGCAGGTCTGGCACCCCGCAAAGAAACGCGCCGATAATGACGCAGATATCCTGACGGAACTGATGCAAGAAGACGGTGCGAACGGGCCGCTGGAGGCATGGGATTGGCGCTATTACGCAGAAAAGC
>JBPCWT010000307.1:0-4141 GCA_051009255.1 Ruegeria sp.
CTCTAGGATCGGTTCAAAGTGATCAAAATCCTCGGGCAATTGATCAAATTCAAACGTATCGGGGATGCCATCCATGGCCCACGGCTTGGCATTTGGCTCGAATGCCCCCAACAGAATCTTTCCCGCATCCTCTTTGTAATACGCACACTCGTCCGGCACCCGCAGAACGGGCAATTGTGTCAGGCCCTTGATGTTCTCGGTGACGATGTAGAAATGCTCGCACGCGTGCAGGGGAACGTTCACACCGGCCATACGGCCCACTTCGTGGCCCCACATTCCGGCGCAGTTCACGACCATATCACACTCGATATGACCCGAGGCGCTGCCATCATCTGCGACCCAGTCCACCCCGGTAACCTTGCGGCCTTCTTTGACAATATCGGTGACTTTGATCCGCTCTTTTACGATACCGCCCCGCTGCCGCGCACCTTTGGCAAGGGCCAGCGCGATGTTGGCGGGATCACCCTGCCCGTCCAGCGGCAGGTAAACTGCGCCTTTCACGTCTTCGATGTTCAGGTGGGGATACAGTTCGGCCACCCGTTCGTTCGAGATTTCCTCGACCTCGACACCAAAGGCACGGGCCATGGCAGCCTGACGATAGATCTCTTCCCTGCGCTCGTCCGTCAGGGCAACCGTGATCGAACCGCATCGCTTGAAGCCGGTTGCAACGCCGGTTTCTTCCTCAAGCGAGCCATAGAGTTCCTGACTGTATTTCGCCAGTTTTGTCATGTTCGCCGTCGCGCGCAGCTGGGCGATCAGACCTGCCGCATGCCATGTCGTGCCGCTGGTCAGTTGCTTGCGTTCCAGTAGTACAACATCGGTCCAGCCTTTCTTGGTCAGGTGATAGGCAACCGAGCATCCAATCACGCCACCGCCGATGATGACAACGCGGGCTTTGGCAGGAAGATCAACCATTGTGAATTCTCCGAATCTTCAAATTTGGTGCACTTTGACATGGGAAGGCGGCAACAAACTCATCAAAAACGTCAGATTTGTCGCGATTAACAACCTGCAGATTCAGCCCTGCGCTGGCGGCGCAGAACAAAGGGCGTTACGCCATAGACGCTTTTGTAGACCGCCGAAAAGCCGTTGGGAAAACCACAGGCGAATCCGATTTCACGTACGGTCATCGTTGTGTTCAGTAGCAGGTTGTTGGCCTTGGCCAGCCGCATTTCGCGATAGAAACCATTGGGCGTTGTCCCCATGTAAGACCGAAACTTGCGTTCCAGTGATCGGTTGGACAGGCCGAGCGCGGAAACGATCTCATTGATCGGTACAGGTTCTTCGATGTTGGCCTGCATGATCTCTATGCACTGGTCCAGTTTGATGTCACCGGTCTTTGTTGACTTAACGCCCGAAAATGGCTGCATCGAACTGAAATCACGGATGTTTTCATGCAGCATAATGTCGGCCACTGTCATCTTGGCCGCCCCTGAAATATGCCGCCCGATCACTGCGAGAATGATGTCAGTTGTTGCGCCCATTCCGGCGCAGGTCACGACCTGCCCGTGTTCTGTTGCAATTGAAAACTTTGCATCAAAACCTGATCCCCTCTCTCGCAGGAATGATGCATTTTCCCAGTGGGTGGCGTGATTGTCCGCGCCCTTGTCCTTGATGTATCGACTGGCCGCTTCGGCCAACAGAAATACCTGAGCACCGCGAAAGGTGTAATCTGAGACCACCCTGGTCAGCGAAAGATCCGGCTGATCAGGATCGGAATTCCCGATGACAAAGACGTAATCGGCCTGCCCCTGCCTGGGGATCGTTTCGGTTTGAACCGACGCTTGGGCGCTGCTGGTGATCTGCCCACCTCGAAGGGAATGGTAAGCAAACGTGAAATGAGGCCGGGGACAGACCCGGTTGGCGATCCTTAGAACGTCGGCAATGCTGGCCAGTTCACTGAGCACGAAACCGTCAGCAACGATAATGTCAAAATGAATTTGCAGTTCGGTGTTCGACATCGCTTCGCCGCCTTCAAACGATCCGGTATCCGTCCGAGCGCAGGCGGTTCGCAAGTTCCGCGATATGCTCGGGGCCAACCTCGCAGCACCCGCCGACGATGGTGGCACCCTGAGCAACCCAGCCCATCGCATGATCTGCGTAGATCTTTGGGCCCAAATCGCTGCGCTGTTCCAATGTGTCCACAACTGGCGCGTCCTTCAGGAAACCTTGTGAAATTCCGGTAAACCCGTTGGCATATGCACCAAAGGGGCGACCCAGTTGGGCAATAACGTCCAACGCGACGGGAATAGCCTCGGGGCGGGAACAGTTGATCAAAACAGCCTCTGGTTCGAACTTTTCCACAACCGACCTGATGTCAGACAGCAATTCGCCCGACCGCAGCCGTGTGCCATCGTCATCCTGCACGGTTAGTGCCAGCCAGACAGGTTTACCGCAGCCCTTGGTGCCGCGCAGCGCGCCTTCGGCTTCCAGTATGGATGACACGGTTTCGATCAAAAACAGATCGACACGCGGTGACATAATGGAAACCAATTCACCAAATTTTTGGGCTGCCTCGTCAGGGTCAGGATTCAGATCGGGCCGGTATGAGGCCAAAAGCGGCCCCAATGACCCTGCGATACGCCCACCGGTTCCTTTGCGGGCTCGCTGTACCTGCGACAGGGCGGTATCAATCAACTTTGGAACGCTGTCTTCCAATCCGACACGCACAAGTCGCGAACGATGTACCGCATAGGTATTGGTTGTCGCAACCGTTGCGCCGCTGTCAAAGTAATCGGAATGCACGTCGCCAACCATATCCGGGTAGTCGATCATTACCCGCGTCGACCAAAGGGGGGTCGCGCGATCATCGCTGCGCTTTACAAGTTCCTGACCGATTGAACCGTCCAAAAGTGTGATATCAACCATTTTTGTCAGCCTCCGGGCGGAATCAGGACAAGCTTACCGGGAAGCGATTTGGACTGAAAATCTTCTTGCGCTCTGGCAATTTCCTGTAGGGGATATGTTTTTGAGATCAGCGGCTTGATCCGACCCTCGTTCATCATCGTGACAAGTCGGCCAAAGACTTCGGGCGGCTGATGCGTGCAACCATAGATCGTGATGTCTCTTAGATAAATGTCCCGAAGGTCAGCCTCTATAATCGGGCCGGCAATGGCACCCGACACGGCATAGTGCCCGCCCGGCTTAAGGGCGAGAATCAAGCTCGCCCAGGCCGGACCACCCACCACATCAATGACCACGTCGAACATATCCAGTGGTAACGGTTCGTTCCGATCAAATGTATCCCGCGCGCCCTGCGATTTTACGACATCAGCCTTGGCGGCGCTGGTTACACCCCAAACGGCAGCGCCACGCAGGGCCGCCAGCTGAACTGCGGCCAACCCCACACCGCCAGACGCTCAGGTGATCAGCACATTGTGGCCTGCGGTTACACCAGCACGTGTCAGCAGGTTTTCCGCCGTGCCAAAGGCGCAGGGAATAGCCGCGATTTCGACATCGGACAAAGGTGAAGCAGAAACATCATACAGGTCATCGGCTTCAACGACGCAATACTGTGCAAAGGTCCCGTCGATTTCCGATCCAAGCGCAATAAAACCCGGTGGGCTGCCGGGGCGTGATCGTGGCAGGTTGATCGGGCAGGTCACGCGCTGGCCCGGTTCGTACATCACATCTGGCCCGACCTGTTCAATAATTCCGCATAGATCACCACCCTGAATACGTGGAAACTGCAGCGTGCCACCCCAACCGCCGGCCTCAACATCCTGATCCACGTCATCGGTGGCTCCTGTCACGTCTGACGAGTACCAGCCGACACGGGTGTTTATGTCGGTATTGTTGACACCGGCAGCGGTCACCCGGACCAGCACCTGCCCCGGACCGGGGGACGGAACAGGTATATCGTTGCGCCATTCCAGAGCATCGGGCCCGCCGTGGCGGGTAAGGTAAACTCCGGACATGGTCGCAGGTACAGACATCTGTAATCACACGGATTTCTGGTCGCCCGGATGATCGGGAACTGGCCCTAATGGGACAATGTCGTACCGCGAATTTAGCTCGGCCATTTTCGCCTCGTTTGCAAAATCGGCGTCGTTCATCATTGCCAGTTCAGCCAGAAACCCGTCGAAACCGGACGGTTGAAAGATCATCAGCATTTTGGCGGGCGCATCCCCGGCCACCCGGC
>JBPCWT010000308.1:0-13810 GCA_051009255.1 Ruegeria sp.
CCGGTCTATTCCGAGGCGGCGGGTGCCGCACTTGTCGGCACATCCGTTGATGAGGCCGCTTTGGATGCTGCGGTGGCCGCCATGCTTGGCGAAATCGACCCGACCGAGGACAACCGCGGCCCTGTCGCGTTCAAGAACCACTTGGCTGGCGTCATTCTGCGCCGGGCTGTCGCACGCGCTTGGACGCGGGCGTAAGGGAGATCGATCATGTCAAAAAAGATGCACATTAAGCTGAACGTAAATGGCAAAGACGAGGAATTCCTCGCAGAACCGCGCGAGTTGCTGATTTATACCTTGCGCGAGCGGCTAAACATCACTGGCCCGCATATCGGGTGTGATACATCGCACTGTGGCGCATGCACCGTCACCATCAATGGCAAGTCCGTCAAATCTTGTACGATGTTTGTTGCACAGGCGGATGGCGCTGAAATCACGACAATCGAAGGCATCGGTGGCCCGGACGACCTGCACCCGCTGCAAAACGCCTTTAAGGAACATCACGGGCTTCAATGCGGCTATTGCACGCCCGGCATGATCACCCGTGCCACAAAGTTGCTGGAAGAAAACCCGAACCCGACCGAAGAAGAAATACGTTTTGGCATGGCCGGCAATATCTGCCGCTGCACTGGATACCAGAATATCATCAAATCCATTCAGGCCGCCGCGGCTGAGATGAATGCAGCCAAGGAGGCCGCAGAATGAAAGACGAAGTTACTCGCGAAGAGCGTATCGACAACCTCAATGGCATGGGCTGCTCGCGCAAGCGGGTCGAGGATGCCCGGTTCACCCAAGGCAAGGGGAACTATGTTGATGATATCAAACTGGATGGAATGCTGTTTGGTGATTTCGTGCGTTCGCCCTATGCGCATGCGCGGATCAAGAACATCGACACCGCCGCGGCGATGGAAGTCCCCGGTGTTCTGGCCGTTCTGACAGCCGCCGATCTGGAACCGCTGGGCCTGCACTGGATGCCGACCCTGGCGAGCGACAAGCAAATGGTTCTGGCTGATGGCAAGGTGCTTTTCCAAGGCCAGGAAGTTGCGTTTGTGGTCGCCGAAGACCGCTATGCCGCCGCTGACGGGATCGAAGCTGTTGAAGTCGAGTACGAAGAGCTGCCGGTTCTTGTGAACCCGTTCGAGGCGCTGGAATCCGACGTTGTTCTGCGCGAGGATCTGGTGGCGGAAGACGGCTCGAACACTCCGGGAGCCCATGGTCCACGCAAGCATCACAATCACATTTTCACCTGGGACGCGGGCGACAAGGACACCACCGAAGAGGTGATCGCCAATGCCGACGTGGTGGCGACCGAGTCGATGTATTACCAACGCACCCATCCATGTCCGTTGGAAACCTGCGGCTGCGTTGCGTCAATGGACAAGGTCAACGGCAAACTGACGCTTTGGGGCACCTTTCAGGCCCCGCATGTGATCCGAACGGTTGTCGCCCTGATTTCCGGCATTGAAGAGCACAACATCCGCGTGGTCTCGCCCGATATCGGCGGCGGATTTGGAAACAAGGTTGGGCCCTACCCCGGGTATGTCTGCTCGGCCGTGGCATCCATAGTCACCGGTAAGCCGGTGAAGTGGATCGAAGACCGGATGGACAATTTGATGACCACCGCGTTTGCGCGGGATTATCACATGACGGGCAAGATCTCGGCCACCAAAGAAGGCAAAATAACAGGGTTGCAATGTCATGTGATGGCCGATCATGGCGGCTTTGACGCTTGTGCCGACCCAACAAAGTTCCCGGCCGGATTCATGAACATTTGCACCGGGTCCTATGATATCCCTACCGCCTATCTGGAGGTGGACGGTGTCTATACCAACAAGGCCCCCGGCGGTGTCAGTTATCGCTGTTCGTTCCGCGTGACCGAGGCGGTCTATTTTATCGAGCGCATGATAGAGGTTCTGGCGATCGAGTTGAACATGGACGCGGCAGAGCTGCGGCGGATCAACTTTATCAAGAAGGAACAGTTCCCTTACACGGCTGCCCTAGGTTGGGAGTATGACAGCGGTGATTATCATACCGCCTGGGAGAAAGCGCTGGAAACCGTCGACTATGATGGGCTTCGCGCCGAACAAGCCCAGCGCCTCGAAGACTTCAAGGCTGGCAAAACCCGCAAGCTTATGGGGATCGGTCTGTCATTTTTTACGGAGATCGTCGGCGCAGGCCCGGTCAAGAATTGCGACATCGTCGGCCTTGGCATGTTCGACAGCTGCGAGATTCGCATCCATCCGACAGGCTCGGCGATTGCGCGTCTCGGAACGATTTCGCAGGGACAAGGGCACGCAACGACATTTGCGCAGATCCTTGCCTCGGAAATCGGCTTGCCTGCTGACAGTATCACCATCGAAGAAGGTGACACAGATACGGCGCCCTATGGTCTTGGCACTTATGGGTCTCGTTCAACACCTGTTGCGGGGGCTGCAACAGCCATGGCAGGTCGAAAGATCCGGGCCAAGGCCCAGATGATCGCGGCCTACCTGTTGGAGGTCCACGACAATGACGTGGAATTCGACGTTGATCGCTTTGTCGTCAAAGGGGCGCCTGAAAAGTTCAAAACGATGAAGGAAGTCGCTTTTGCAGCCTACAATCAGGCCATTCCGGGCGTCGAGCCGGGGCTGGAGGCAGTCAGTTATTATGACCCGCCTAACATGACCTATCCGTTCGGGGCGTATGTCTGCGTCATGGACATCGATGTTGATACAGGTGTCCCGGAAATCCGTCGTTTCTATGCGCTGGATGACTGTGGCACTCGGATCAATCCGATGATCATCGAGGGTCAGGTGCATGGTGGTTTAACCGAGGCACTGGCCGTCGCATTGGGACAAGAGATCGCCTATGACGATATGGGCAACGTAAAGACGGGCACGTTGATGGACTTTTTCCTGCCGACGGCATGGGAAGTGCCAAACTATGAAACAGACTTTACCGTGACGCCCAGCCCGCACCACCCGATCGGGGCCAAGGGCGTTGGTGAAAGCCCGCATGTGGGCGGTGTACCCTGTTTCTCAAACGCGGTGCAGGATGCGTTCCGTCCCTTTGGTCACCGGCACACCAACATGCCGCATGACCATTGGCGAATCTGGAAGACAGCCAATGACCTTGGCTTGCATGACTAGAGGCACGTTTCAGGCGTGGCATCGCCCCGCCTGACGGTGATGGATATGAGCTGGACTGATCTCAAAACCCGCCTTGCTGGTGAAGGCTATGTGGCCTCGGATGATCTGGCGGTTGCCCTGCAACTTGCCCTTTCGCTTGGCCGGCCTTTGCTGCTGGAAGGGGCAGCGGGCGTTGGCAAGACAGAGATTGCCCGTACGTTGTCGATGGTGTTGCAGACGCGACTGCTGCGCCTGCAGTGCTATGAGGGATTGGATGCGGCGCAAGCCATCTATGAGTGGAATTATCAGCGACAGTTGTTGACCATCCGAGCAGCTTCTGAGGCCGGAGAGACCGGAAAAATCGTCGAAGATCGCATCTTTTCACGAGACTTTCTACTGGAACGGCCCTTGCTTGCAGCGATCACGCAGGAAACGGCCCCTGTTCTGTTGATCGACGAGATTGACCGCGCCGACGAAGAATTCGAGGCTTATCTGCTTGAAATTCTTTCGGATTTTCAAATTTCTATCCCTGAACTGGGTACGATCAAGGCCGTGACGCGGCCCATTGTGATCCTGACTTCGAACGGCACGCGTGATCTATCGGACGCCTTGCGTCGCCGGTGTCTTTACACCTATGTCGAGTACCCCGACCGAGCAACCGAATTGGCCATCCTCAAGGCCCGCTGTCCGCAGGTCGAAGCGCGGCTTGCCGATCAGATCGTGGGCTTTGTGCAGAGGCTGCGCAACGAAGAGTTGGAAAAAACGCCCGGCGTTGCCGAGATGCTGGATTTTGCCGCGGCACTCATGGGTCTTGGCATTGCTGATTTGACCGATAACCCCGCAGTGCTGCAATCGACCCTGACAACCTTGTTAAAGACCCAGAGCGATCAGGCGCAGATCACCCCCGAAGTGGCGGGGCGTATCGCAGGTAAGGCGGCATGAGCCGCGTGACGAAATTCGCAGGGCGCGATCCTGGGCCAGCCGCTCGGATGGCGGGGTTTATCGCGCATCTGCGTACCAACGGCTTGCGTCTTGGCGTGGCCGAAGCAGAGGTCGCCATGGCCGCCCTGTGCCAAATCGATGCTTTTCGCCCTGATGACATCCGCCGCGCGTTGCGCGCCGTTTGTACCGGCTGCAAGGAAGAAGCAGAGCGGTTTGATGATTTGTTCGACAGCTACTGGATGGATATGGGAAGGGTGAAGCAAAAGGTGATCCCAAGCCTATCCAACACCATCCATAAAGACGTGCATTCATCGCGGGATGCCAAGGGCGAGGATGCCGCGGCTTCGGGATCGGCCACCGCCCCGGATGCGGAGGGCGGCGAGGCTGACAGCGATGGAACGGGTAAGCTGATTGCCACTAATCAACGCAATTTGGCACGGAAAGACCTGCGTGAATTAGTGCGCCCGGAAGAAGTGGCAGAAGCTGAAAAGGTTGCGCGCCGCATTGGGGCGGCCCTGCGCGACACACGGTCCCGCCGACGTATCGCCGCGCGCAGGGGCGACCAATTGCATTTTCGCAAAACAATTCGTCAAAGTCTTGCAACAGGTGGAGAGCCCATGCGCCTGTTGCACAAGAGACGCCCGGATCGGACACGCAAGATTGTCGCGCTTTGCGACGTTTCAGGTTCAATGACGGTCTATAGCCGTGTGTTTCTGGCATTTCTTGCCGGTCTCTTGCGGGCAGACACATCAGCGGACGCATATCTTTTTCATACCCGACTTGTGCGCATCACCGAGGCCCTGCGCGATAAGGACGCTATGCGTGCTATCGGTCGGATGTCACTGATGGCCGATGGGTTTGGCGGCGGATCAAAAATTGGCTTGTCCCTGACGCGATTTTCCGACACCTATGCAAGGCGGTTCGTTGATGGGCGAAGCGTTGTGCTGATCCTGTCGGATGGCTACGACACCGAACCGCAGGAAATGATCGCTGGCGCCTTGGAGAAATTACGCAAGCGGGGCTGCAAGATCATCTGGCTTAACCCGTTAAAGGGCTGGGCCGATTATGCCCCGGTGGCTGCAGGCATGGCGGCAGCCCTGCCTTATCTGGACGCCTTTAAGCCAGCCAATACCCTTGGTGATCTGGCCGCGCTGGAACAGGAGTTGGCGACGCTATGACACCTGCTGAAATCCTGTCCAGCGATATGGCCGAAGCGGCGCAGGAAATGCGCGACAAGGACGAACCCTTTGCTTTTGCGACCATCGTTCGCACTGCCGGGCCAACGGCGGCAAAACCCGGCGCAAAGGCATTGCTGAGCTCCGACGGGACTATCCTGCACGGCTGGCTGGGCGGTGGCTGTACCCGTGGCGCTGTCAAGCGCGCGGCGCTTGAGGCATTGCGCGATGGTACACCGCAGCTGGTGTCTGTCGCCCCCGAGGATCTTTTGGCAGAAAGAGGTGCCACGGCTGGCGAAGAAGTAGACGGCATGCGGTTTGCCCGAAACGGGTGCCCTTCACGCGGAACGGTCGATATTTTCATCGAGCCTTGCCTGCCTTCGCCGCAGCTTGTGGTTATGGGGTCGTCCCCCGTGGCGCAGGCACTTGGCGTGCTGGCCCCGCAGTTTCACTGGGCCGTGACGGACTCCCCGGAACAGGACACACCGCACCGGAAGTGTTTTGTCGTCGTGGCCACACAAGGACAAGGTGACCTGGACGCGTTGAAAACCGCGCTGAATGCTCAGACTGCTTATGTCGCCTTTGTGGGCAGCCGTCGGAAATTCGCGTCGCTTGCAGAAAAGTTGGCCGAGGCTGGAGTTGATCAATCCGCCATCGACAACGTCAAAGCCCCGGCAGGTCTTGATCTGGGTGCCGTGACACCAGAGGAGATCGCCCTGTCGATACTGGCGCAGTTAGTGCAGGACCGGCGCGCAACGGTGAAGCAAACGGATGAATGACGTTGACGCGACATTATTGGGGGCAAGGCGTTCCCGGCGCTTTGGACAGAGATTAAAACTGCGAACCCTCGCCGATTGCGTCAGGATGATCCGAGATTGGATGGCTATCCGCATCGCCGCAACCAACAGACCGGCCTTGGTTGTCACGAGCCATTCGGCAGCCGATTTCGAGGCCTCGTTTGCACTGCCTTTTGTTGCCACATACCAACCGGCCAATCATTTGGTCACGCTCGACTTCCCCTATTGCCAAAAAGGACATTCAATGGAACTGGCAGACGAAATCGTCATTAACGCACCCAAGGATCAGGTTTATGCCGCGCTCAACGACCCTGATATACTCAGGCAATGTATTCCGGGCTGTGAAGAACTGATCAAGCACTCGGACACTGAACTGGAGGCGAAGGTCGTATTAAAGATCGGACCAGTGAAGGCCAGATTTAGCGGCGACGTACAACTGGACACCACAGGCGCGCCGGATACGTTTTCGCTGACTGGTCAGGGCAATGGCGGATCCGCCGGTCACGCCAAGGGCGGGGCAGATGTGACGCTGACCGCGGACGGGCCGGACAGCACCATATTGCGCTACAAGGCAGAGGCCGCGATCGGTGGAAAATTGGCCCAATTGGGCAGCCGCCTGATCCAAAGCACTGCGAAAAAGCTGGCAGCCAAGTTCTTCAAATCCTTTGCTGATGTGGTCAATGAATACACAGCCGCGTGACGTTATTGGTGCGCTGAAAGAGTTAGCGCAAATCGCCGCAACTGTTCGCTTTGAGGCCAGTGTGAACAAATCCGAACTGATCTAAAACTGGCTGCCAACTGCCCGGAAAACGCCCGACAGTTCATGCCAGATCAAGCTTGGCGCCTGCCGGTTTCGTGTAGGCGCCCGAACACCGGGCTTGATCCTGCTGGATTAAATTTGACGTAAACCGGGACCTATGCGGTGGCTAATCTTCTCGCCGCCAACCTGTAGACCTGAAATGCGAAAAAAGTTAAAATCACGACCAATAATGCGAAGATAATTAACCACCATCGCATAGCATGTCATAGATTTTGGGAGGCGTGAAATGGCAGGATTGGACGCAATTTCTTTGGGCTACGATCCCGATCCATCACGCTCAAGCTCGTTACGCGCAGAGGCCTACACCGAGGCTCAGTGGTTTGATGCGGATCTCAATTTCGTCATTTCCAGAACTTGGCAGTGGGTTTGCCACGTCGAGAAAACGCGCGCACCGGGATCCTTTGTAACGGTGAACATCGCGGGCCAGCCCATTGCCGTCGTGCGCGATAAGGAAGGTCGCCTGCGTGCCTTTTACAACGTCTGCAAGCACCGCGCGCACGAGTTGCTATCGGGCGAAGGTTCGACAACTCGGATCATGTGCCCCTACCATGCGTGGGTCTACAAATTGGATGGCCAATTGGCACGCGCGCCGCACACGGAAAACCTTCGGGATTTTGACATAAAGGAAATTTGCCTTAACGAGGTGCAGGTCGAGGAGTTTTGCGGTTTTATCTTTGTCAATCTGGATCCGGCGGCCAATTCGTTGTCAGAACAGTCCGGTAATCTGGAAACCGAAGTGCGCCATTGGGCACCGGATGTCGATCAGCTAACTTTCGGTCATCGTTTGACTTATGATATCAAGTCGAACTGGAAGAACGTCGTGGACAATTTCCTTGAATGTTATCACTGCCCCACGGCGCACAAGGATTTCTGCGATCTGGTTGATATGGACACCTACAAGGTGACGACATACGGCATCTATTCCAGCCATATGGCTGATGCAGGACAATCGGCCAATAGCGCATATGACGTGTCAAACGCGACGGTTAAAACCCATGCTGTCTGGTGGCTGTACCCAACGACCTGTCTGATGCGATACCCTGGTCGGTCCAGCATCATCGTGCTCAATATTATTCCTGTCGGGCCGGATCGCACCTTGGAAACCTATGACTTTTTCCTTGAGACGCCCGAGCCTGATGCGATGGAACTGGATGCGATCCGGTACCTCGACGAAGTCCTGCAAGTGGAAGACATCGGTCTGGTCGAAAGTGTCCAAAGAGGTATGAATACGCCCGCATTCAAACAAGGCCGGATTGTCAATGACCCTGACGGTTCCGGCAAATCCGAACATGCCGTGCATCATTTCCATGGGCTTGTGTTGGATGCATATGCCAAAGGTGCTGCGTGACGCGACCCAACATCCTGGTGATCATGGCGGACCAGTTGGCCCCACATTTCACCGGGGCATACGGGCATAAAATTGCGCAAACGCCCCATCTTGATGCGCTGGCCGCGCGTGGCATGCGGTTTGATGCGGCCTATTGCAATTCACCGTTATGCGCACCATCCCGATTTGCCTTTATGTCCGGGCAGTTGATCAGCCGCATCGCCGCATATGACAATGCTTCTGAGTTTAAGGCATCCGTGCCGACGTTTGCGCATTACCTGAAATCGCTTGGGTATCGCACCTGCCTGTCTGGTAAGATGCATTTTGTCGGGCCCGACCAGATGCACGGGTTCGAAGACCGGGTGACCACCGACATTTACCCCGCCGATTTCGCATGGACCCCCGATTGGGAAGCGCCGGATGAACGGATCGACAAGTGGTTTCACAACATGCAAACGGTCAAGGAAAGTGGTCTGGCCCAGGCGACG
This sequence comes from Ruegeria sp., assembly GCA_051009255.1. Lineage (GTDB taxonomy): Bacteria > Pseudomonadota > Alphaproteobacteria > Rhodobacterales > Rhodobacteraceae > Ruegeria. Next base: position 8,654 of record JBPCWT010000308.1, read on the forward strand.
TTCCAGATCGATTATGATGACGAGGTCGGTTTTGCCGCCAAGCGCTGGCTGTTCGATGTAGCACGGGACAAGGCGCTGGGAAATGATGCGCCATTTGCGATGGTGGCCAGTTTTATCCATCCGCATGACCCCTATGTTGCCCGGCCCGAATGGTGGAACCTTTATTCAGATGACGAGATTGAGATGCCCGCGTTAGAGGACCAGGATCCATTTTCGCGCCGCCTCATGGACGGGATAGAGGCGTCCAGTTTTCGCCTGACGAATGACGAGGTTCGGCGCGCGCGACGCGCTTATTTGGCGAATGTCAGTTACTTCGACAGCAAGATTGGCGAGTTGGTTCAAACGCTGACGGAAACCGGGGAACTGGGCAACACAGTTGTAATTGTCACTGCCGACCACGGCGATATGCTGGGCGAGCGTGGACTGTGGTACAAGATGAATTTCTTTGAAAACTCTGCTCGGGTGCCGTTGGTGATGGCCGGTCCTGGTGTGGCGACAGGTTCGGTGGGGAATGCGGTTTCACTGGTGGATTTGCTGCCGACATTTGTCGACATCGGAGGCGGTGACGAGACCCTGATCGGCGAACCGATTGATGGGCGCAGCCTGTTGCCGTTGGCACGGGGCGAGAACGATCCGGTCGATGAAGCCATTGGCGAGTATTGCGCAGAGATGACTGGCTATCCGGTTGTAATGATCCGGCGGGGACCGTTGAAATACATTCATTGCGAAAGTGATCCGGCGCAGCTTTATGATCTGGACGCTGATCCGCTGGAGATGGTGAACCGTGCAACTGACGCCCGGTGTTCCGATGCTGCGGCGGCTTTTGCCGCCGAGGTTGCGACCCGTTGGGATGGTGCCGCCTTGCGTGAAAAAATCATCAAGACTCAGAAATCCCGACGCGCATTACATGCCGCGATGCAGTTGGGCGCAAGTGAGCCTTGGGATTACAACCCGCCCTCTGATGCCAGCCAGCGATATGTGCGCAACCACATGGATTGGACCGTGGTCGCCAACCGCTATCGCTTTCCGCCATTTAAGGACCAGAAACAATGACACTGAATGGAAAGATCGCTCTTGTTTCCGGAGCCAGAGGTGGAATTGGCCGTGCCATCGTCTCGCGTTTCATAAAGGAAGGCGCCGAGGTTTATGCTGCTGACCTTACACCCGAAGGCTCGTTGGACAGACATGACGACGACGGCAGCCATTTTGTCAAACTTGATGTGACACAAGAGGTCGATGCAATCGCCGCGATGGATCACGTCCGCAGCGCCCATGGTAAACTTGATATTCTAGTGAACGCCGCAGGTATCGAGATTGAAAAAACAGTCGAAGAAACCACGCTTGAGGAATGGAACCAAAGCTTTGCAGTAAACTCGACAGGTACTTTTTTGACGTCGAAATACGCGATTCCACTGATGCGCGAAGCCGCGAAATCCGGCAGCAGCGCCAGTTTAATAAACTTCGGATCTTACGATGGGTTCATTGCGGACCCCGGGCTTGCGGCCTACTGCGCCACCAAAGGTGCCGTTCACGCGTTGACCCGTGCGATGGCCTGCGATCATGGCCCCGAAGGCATTCGCGTCAACGCCATTTGCCCGGGTTATATCGACACGCCGATGCTGCAAAGCTTCTTTAACGGGGATGGCTCGGGCGGTGGTGGTGGTAATATCGAAACGCTTCAACAAGCCGTGCGCGATGTCCATCCGATGCGCACCTATGGCACGCCAACAGACATCGCAAATCTGGTAAACTGGTTGGCCTCTGACGAGGCTCGATATGCCAGCGGGCAGTTGTGGGTTCTTGACGGGGGGTTGTCGGCGCAAGTGCAACAGATGAAGCTTTGATGCCTGGGTCCAACGCGGAACAGGTAGCGCGCATTCGCACCATCATTGAAAACCTTGGCCCAACGGTCACCATGCAAGCAGAGGCTCGGATCAGGCTGCTGCTGAAAGGTGGCAATCAGGTTGGGTTTTAAGGAGGACTGCATGCAAAATAAAATGTTGATTGATGGAATGCTGGTCGATGGCACGGCAAATGCACCAGGGATGTTTAGCCCGGCTGCAGGCAAGTTTAGCGCGGTACCTCATATCTCTGGATCGGCCTATACCGCGACCCGCCGCTTGATAGTTGCGAACTGATGCGGTTGGCAGGTAAGCGAGCCTTTGTCACAGGCGGCAGGCAGGGGATCGGGCGCGGCATTGTAGATGCTTTCATCGCCGAAGGGGCTGTGGTGACAACCTGCGGACGTGGAAGCGCGCCGGACGGGTTGCAAGCCGATTGGCTATCGTTGGATGTCTCGGACGCACGCGCGGTTGGTGCTGCGGCCAAGGAACTGGGCGGGTTGGATATTGTGGTCAACAATGCCGGTGTTCAGGTCGAAAAGACAGTCGTCGATAGTACGGATGCCGACTGGGAAATGGTCATTGGTGTTAATGCGAGAGGCGTTTTCAATGTCTGCCGCGCACTGATCCCTCAAATGAAAACGGGTGGTACGATCGTCAATATCGGTTCGATCTCTGGCAGTGTGGCCGATCCATCGATGGCGCTTTACAACGCATCAAAGGCGTTTGTGCACGGCCTTACACGTTCGATCGCCGTTGACCACGGGCCAGACATTCGGTGCAACGCGATCTGTCCGGGCTGGATTGAAACCGGAATGCTGGATGCGGGTTTTGATCTTGCAGCCGATCCGGCAAAAGCCAAGGCCGACGCGTTGAACAGGCATGCGGTCAAGCGATTTGGCCAACCTGCGGATATTGCGGCAATGGCTGTTTGGCTGGCATCCAATGACGCTTCTTTTGCGACCGGACAGATGTTTACAGTTGACGGCGGCATGACGGCTGCCTCGCCCTTGAACCCGGGATTGTTCTGATGACCAACGTTGAAAGAACTGCCGTTTTGGGCGCGGGTGTTATTGGCGCAAGTTGGGCGGCTCTGTTCCTTGCCTCGGGTCGCAGCGTCGCGGTCTTTGATCCTGACCCGCAGGCCGAAGGCTTGGTGCGCACTTACATCGAAAATGCCTGGCCTGCATTGGAGGAGCTGGGACTGGCTGACCGTGCGACGCCAGACGCGATCCGGTTTTTCCAATCGGCGGGCGAAGCTGTGCGCGATACGCAATTCGTACAGGAAAACGTACCCGAGCGTCTGCCGATCAAACACGCCACTTATGACGAGATCGAGACCGCGCTTGCCGCTGACGCAATTGTGTCCAGCTCGACCTCTGGTCTGACGCTTGAAGCGCTGCAAAAAGGGTGGCGCAACCCCGATAAATTGATCCTGGGGCATCCGTTTAATCCGCCGCATCTGATACCGCTTGTGGAATTGACTGCAAATGCCGCAACCGGCCCGGACGTTTTGGACCGGACCGAGGCCTTTTACAAAGACATCGGCAAGGTCACGATCCGTATCAACAAGGGGCTTCCGGGGCATGTTGCAAATCGTCTGCAGGCCGCCGTTTGGCGCGAGGCGGTGCATATGGCGGTCGAAGGAGTTGCCAGCGTTGAAGACATCGACAAGGCAATGTGGGCCGGCCCGGGTTTGCGATGGGCCGCGATGGGGCCAACGACGCTATTTCATCTGGGCGCGGGCGACGGCGGGCTGCAGGCCTTTTGCGATCACTTCAAAGACACGTTCAACGGATGGTGGGACGATCTGGGCGATCCCCGGCTGAACGACGAAGTGATCAAACTGCTGGTCGATGGTATGGCCGCGCAGGCACAGGGCCAGAGCCCACAGGAGTTGTCAACCCAACGGGACAAGATGTTGACAGCGATGCAGACCGCTATGCGGCACCTTCGCTCTTGATGTCGGGCTTGAACATCGGCCATGCGCGGAATTCGAATGGCACGCGACCCTCGATCCTGTCGGAACTGGGCGATAGCCCAAACCGTTGTCGGTAAGCGCGGCTGAAATGCACTTGGCTGTTGAAGCCAGAAGCGGCCGCAATCTCGCTGAATTTCAATTCAGTCTGCGTGACCAATCCACGGGCGCGATCCAGCCGAATATCGCGGTAATATTCGACCGGTGATTTGTGGACATACTGCTGAAACAGGCGGCTGAGTTGTCTTTGTGAGATGCCCAGGCTTTCGGAAATCGCGGGGATCGACAGCGTGGATTCCAGATTGGCCTCCATCTGGTCAATTGCGTCTCGTAAGATGTGCGACGTGACAAAACCCATTGGCTCTGTCCCTTTGGGGTTCTGAGAACGGTCTGCTTCGCGGACATCATGGTAAAACAAGTAACGCGCCGCTGCGTTGGCGGTACTTCCACCCATCACGGAATGCACAAAATGCAACCCCACATCCGTTGAAGCCGTACCGCCAGAGCATGTGAAAACACGGCCATCCAGAACCAACATGTTTTCCGATACTTTGGAATTGGCGGCGATTTCAATGAAAGCGTCGATATGTTCATAGTGAACTGTGGCCGTCTTTCCATTCAACAGACCAGCGTTCGCAAGCACGACTGCCCCAGTGTCCAGACCACCTGTGATAGCGCCACCCGTATCCCATTTTTGGAGCGCCGCCATAAGTTGTGGCGAGGCATGTCTTTCGGGCGTCCAGCTGGTGCTGACCAAGACAAGCCAAGGTTTTCTGCTGGCCACCTCACTTAAGGGTTCGGTGACGACAACCAGACCGCTGCTGGATTCTATGTGCCCCCCGGTTTCCGACGCGTAAGTCCATGAAAACTTGGTGATACCCGACAGGTAATTTGCAACTCTGAAAGGGTCGACGAAAGACGTCGTTGCCGAAACATTAAAATGCGGCGCGACCAGAATAACGATTTCAAGTTTGCGATAAGCGTCGTCTGTCATGGCCAATTTTGTAAATTGAAGTCTAGAATTGTCAATTCTTGTGAATTGACCGTCGCACCCCGTAAGCCCATTTGATGATCAGCGGCGGGCCGTCAATCTGAGCATGATGCCTTCGCAGCAATTTAATGACGTCGCTGTGAAACCAGGGAAGCCGAACGTTCAAAATACCTCGCCGAGCATATGCGAGGTGCTGCCTTTGACGCCATTTTGGTGTCTTACAGAACGGAATTTAACGTTTTGCTCGAAAGGTTCGTATCGGACCCGTTGCATCAGAACTGGGCGTGAACTTTCCCGATTTCTGCTGATCTGGTGTTAGCTTTCCTAACCTTCTTGGTTTTCTGTAC
>JBPCWT010000309.1:0-5502 GCA_051009255.1 Ruegeria sp.
GCATCAGGCGGGTTGCCAGAAATCCGGCGGCAGCACCAACAATGATTAATGCGACGACGTGCATCTCATTTCCTCCAATGCGTCGGAACGATGATAAGGGCACCGATGGACGACAGAACTGCGTCCAGACCGGGCGAACCGAAGCCGATGCCGAACATGATGCGGACAAAGTAAAACAGGAAGGCGCCGCCGATACAGATGATTATGGATTGCAGGTAACCATTATTGGTAAATCCGGTGCTCTCGGACAGGTATCCGACAATCCCGGCAATCACGACTGTACCCATCATTACCAAGAACATTCGGCTTACTCCGCTGTCAGTCGCGTTCCGGCCTGTATCGGCCAGCCCCGCAAAAAGCTTTGCTTATCCTGCGCCCCTTTGCCAGCCCTTTGCAAGCGCAGCAGTTCGATTGCGCCGCTGCCGCAGGCAACCCGTAAATCGTCGTCCAGAACCTGACCGGCCGGCCCCTGCCCCTCGCTCAGGCGTGAGGCCAACAGCTTGACCCGTTCGCCTTCGATTTCCGTCCAAGCGCCGGGAAACGGCGACAAACCGCGAATTTGGCGGTCTATCTCAGCTGCTGGGCGCGTCCAGTCCACCTTTGCCTCGGCCTTGTCGATCTTGGTGGCATAGGTCACGCCATCATTGGGCTGAGGTTCGGGGGTCAGGCCAGTCAGTTTGTCCAGCGTTTCGACAATCAGGGCCGCACCCATTGCTGACAGGCGGTCGTGCAGGTGGGCCGTGGTCTCCTCGGCACCGATAGGGGTCTGAGAGCGCAGCAAAACGGGCCCGGTATCAAGCCCGGCCTCCATCTGCATGATGCAGATACCAGTTTCAGAATCCCCGGACATGATCGCCCGATGGATTGGCGCGGCACCGCGCCAGCGCGGCAGCAGGCTGGCATGAATGTTCAGACACCCATGTTTTGGTGCGTCCAGAATGGCCTGCGGTAGAATCAAGCCATAGGCCACGACGACAGCAACCTCGGCGTTCAACGCTGCGAACGCCGCCTGCTCCGCTGGCGATCTCAGCGAAGTCGGGTGGCGCACATCCAGGCCCAGCGCATCGGCCCGCGCGTGAACTGGCGTTGGCCGATCTTTCTTGCCACGACCCGCCGGGCGCGGGGGTTGGCAATAGACAGCTGCGATGTCGTGCCCGGCATCAACAAGGGCATCGAGGACCGGGACCGAGAATTCAGGCGTTCCCATGAAGATGATGCGCATAGTCTGATCCGCCTTTCGATTGCTCAGGTCTGGTTTACGCCAGTTTCCGGGCCTTGCGCAGCAGCATGTCGCGTTTGACCTTGCTTAGCCGGTCAAAATACATGCGACCGTTCAGGTGATCGATCTGATGCTGCACGCTGGTCGCGTCGATCCCGACAAATTCACGGCGATCCACCATGCCGCGTTCATTCAGAAACCGCACCGAGACGGCTCTGGGCCGCTTAACCTTGGTCGATACCCCGGGCAGGTTGGGGCTGGCTTCTTCATGCTCGCGCAGTTCAATTGAACTGTGCAGAATTTCAGGGTTTGCCAACCGCACCGCCTTGCCCCGTTCAACGGACCCGTCCACCACCGCAAGCCGCAGCATTACCCCGATCTGCGGGGCGGCCAGACCGACGCCGGGCATCGCCTCCATCGTGTCGACCATGTCGTCCCAGATCGCGCGAATCTCGTCGGTGATCTCGGTCACATTGGCGGCCTTGCTGCGCAGGCGCTTGTCCGGCCATGGCAAACAGGGACGAACAGTCATTGTATGGTCTCCATGTACTTCGCCTCGGCCACGATTCGGGGTTCGGGCTGGAGATGATCAAGGGTGACGACGCCATTCAGATGATCAAACTCGTGCTGGATACAGCGTGCTTCGAAACCGTCGAAATCGGCCATGTGAATGTCGCCTTTGGCTGCGGTCCATTGCACCGTTACCGCCTTGGGCCGTTCAACCGCGACGGTGATACCGGGGATGGACAAACATCCCTCTTCCATCATCTCGGGCACGCGTTCTGCGGCCATGATAACCGGGTTGATCATCACCATGCGGTTTGGCGCGCCCTCTTTCCAGCCGCAGTCCATAACAAAAAACCGCTGCATGACGCCAATTTGGGGTGCTGCCAGCCCCCGGCCCTGCGCGGCATACATCGTGGCGAACATATCGTCGATCAAACCCTGTGGCAGTTCACCCATCACAGGTTCGCATTTCTGCGACAGACGCGGATCAGGCCATTTCAGGATCGACAAGAGGCTCACGCGCGGGCCTGTTCGCGTTTCAGTTTTTGCATTCTTCGGGTGATCATCTGCCGTTTGAGCGGTTTCAGATAATCAATGAACAGTTTGCCGTTCAGGTGATCGATCTCGTGCTGAACACAGGTGGCCCACAGGCCGTCGAACACTTCTTGCTGCAACTTGCCGTTCTGATCCATCCACGTGACTTGAACCTCTTTCGGTCGAGTCACTTCGGCATATTGCTCGGGGATGGACAGGCAGCCCTCTTCGTAGACGTTTGTCTCGTCCGAGGCCGAGATAACCTCGGGGTTGAACATGACCAACGGGCGCGGGGCTTCGCCCTCTTCCTTGACGCAGTCTATGACAATCAGGCGGTCGAGAACCCCGATCTGGGGCGCAGCCAGACCGATACCCGGCGCGTCATACATCGTCTCGAGCATGTCGTCTGCCAGCGTGCGCAATTCGTCGGTCAGGTCCGTGACGGGCGCACAGACCTTTTTCAGACGCGGATCGGGATGGATGAGGATATTACGTTTCATGGGGCTGATTTAGGTCATCGCGCGACCCACCGCAACGCCCCCCTTGCACCAACGTCAATACAGGTTAGCTTTCAGACGGAACAAGGGAGCAAACATGACTTTCAACACGCTGATCGACCGCCGGGGAACCAACAGTTCGAAATGGGACAAGATGGAGCAGTTGTTCGGAGTTTCGCCGGAAGACGGGTTGGCGATGTGGACGGCGGATTCCGATTATCAGACAGCACGTTGCGTCATCGAAGCTGTTCGAGAGGCTGCTGAACGCGGCGTCTTCGGCTATTCCTGGGTTCATCCGACGTATTTGGAAACCGTGCAATGGTGGATGAACACCCGTCACGATTGGCCTGTCGAAACTGACTGGATATTGACCACGCAAGGATTGGGCAATGGTATCGCCCTGTGTTTGGATGTCTGGACGCAAAAAGGCGACGGCGTATTGATATTTACGCCGGTTTATCATGAGTTTGCCCATAAGGTGAACAAAAGCGGGCGTCGCGTGGTCGAGTGCCCATTGGCACGCGACGGCGATACTTACGTGCTGGATCTGGATGACGCGCAATCACGTCTGGACGGGACGGAAAAGATGCTGCTGTGGTGTTCGCCGCAGAACCCGTCAGGCCGGGTCTGGACACCCGAGGAATTGCGGGCTGTCTCGGCGTTTGCGGAACGCAACGGTCTGATCGTGGTGTCAGACGAGATACATCACGATCTGGTTTATCCCGGTAGCACGTTCGTACCGATGGATATCGCGGCCCCGGATGCGCGCCCCTGGACCGTATCGCTGACCGCCGCATCCAAGACGTTCAACATTGCCGGTCAGCGCACCGGCAACATGATTATCCCCGACCCTGTGTTGCGGGATGACATGCGGCATCGGCTGGCGACCTTGGACTACATGCCCAGCGCGCTTGGTGTTGACATGATTACTGCCGCCTATAGCCCTGAAGGAGCAGAATGGGCAGACGCGCAGGTTGCGCATCTGGATGGCAATCGCGCGTTGTTCGACGAAGCCATCGCTGACATTCCCGGATTGTGGTCGATGCCACTGCAATCCACCTTTTTGGCGTGGGTCGATTTTACCGACGCTGGGATGACCAACGACGAAATTCTTCGCCGCCTTCGCAAAGACGCAAGGATCGCAACATCGCCGGGCGAAGGGTTTGGTGGCGGCCACACCACGTTCCAGCGTTTCAATCTGGCGACGCAACGCACGCGTGTCGAGGAAGCCTGCGCAAGGTTAAAGGCTGCATTCGGCGACCTGCAATAGCGGCGATGCGTCCGTTAGCATATACAATCCTTTTGATTTTGGCGGCAGGCGCCGCCTGGATCGGCTGGCACCGGTATGTGCCGCGTCCGCCTGCACCGTTGCTGGCACCCGATGCGCAACAGGTTGATCACATCCTGATCGAAAAATCAGTCCGCCGCCTGACGGCAACTCTGGATGGTGCAATTGTCATGAGCACCGACATCGCGTTGGGATTTTCGCCAGAAGGTGACAAGCAGCAGGAAGGCGACGGCAAGACGCCCGAAGGCCTGTTCAAAATCAATCGCCGCAATCCGCAAAGTGCGTTTCACCTGTCATTGGGTATCGATTATCCGCATGAGGATGATATCGAACGTGCGGTTCAAATGGGGATCGAACCGGGCGGCGACATTTTCATTCACGGTCAGCCAAACAGCGTTGTCGGGGTCAATTTACCCGGCGACTGGACCGCCGGGTGTATCGCCATAACAAATGATGAAATTGCCCGATTGTGGAGCCTTGCGCCCAACGGCACGACCGTGGAAATACGCCCCTGAGGGTCAGTCGTCGCTTTCCAGCAGGGCAATCGGTGCGTCTGGCGAGCGATAGAAATCCAGCGGAGCCTTGTCGGCAGCCACTGTGTTGCGCTTGAACTCATACCGCATCTCACCTGCTTCTTCCTCGTCTGCGACGATCAGGCATTGGTACAGGTGAAGTGCACCGTCGTAGATGTCCACCAATCCCCGCAAACGCGGCGTTGTCGCGGCCTCTACGGCGAAACCATTTTTCCACAATCTCAGTATTTTATGGTAATTGTCGCCCATTTCGACACGAAGTCGGCTGGTTTTTTTCAATGTGGCGATTCGCGCAGCGTCAAGCTCTGCATGCATTTCCTTGGAAACATAGGTACTCATGAACTTCTTCCCCCACAAACAGATACTATTGTGCGGCTGTCTTTGTAAAAATCCAGTGAAGGGAATGATAATTTTTGTGCTGCCGCAGGCCTGTTGCACAGAAATCCCAGCGCAGCCTGTGCATCGGCGCAGATATCTTGCGCGCCATGCCGGATAGGAAGCGGACCGGCAAGGAACTATCTTAATGATATCTGAAACCGGAGGAACCTATATGGGTCTGCTCGTCGAAGGCAAATGGCACGACACCTGGTACGACACAAAATCAACGGGTGGGGCGTTTAAACGTTCGGCAGCCCAGTTTCGCAATTGGATAACGGCGGACGGTCAGGCCGGGCCTTCCGGCAGGGGAGGTTTTAACGCCGAATCTGGCCGCTATCATCTGTATGTCAGTTACGCATGCCCATGGGCGCATCGAACGCTGATCTTTCGAGAGCTCAAAGAACTGGGCGACCATATTTCAGTTTCAATTGTCCACCCCGACATGATGGACAAGGGCTGGTCGTTCAAAACCGACGACCAAGGTGCCACAGGCGATACCCTGTATGGTCTGGACTATGCTCATCAGATTTACAGCCGCGCAGATCC
>JBPCWT010000310.1:0-11718 GCA_051009255.1 Ruegeria sp.
CTTGGACCGACCCATCTGGCCCCCATGCGCAGCCACGTATTCGTCCAAAACGTCCCCGAACCGCAGCGGCCCCCGGTTCGCGGCGACCCTCTTGCCAGAAGCGATCTGTTGTTCAGTATGGTTTGCCCATTGCTTCGCCTCGCGCTGCGTGGGGAATGTCTTAGTGGTGCTGGTTCCGTCAGCCTTTCGAACCTGCACGCGCCACGCGGTTCCCGCTTTGCGCTCCACTTTGTAAATACTCGCCATGGTCAATCCTTCTGGTCCATTGCAACGCTTATTTGATGCCGGTGCAAATCCGGTGCAGTATCCGGTGCAGTAAGCCATCTATTCAGACTACATCGGGACTACATCGGAACCCATTCATGACTGCACCGTCTGCACCGTTACCGCCTATAAATAAGGATCATATCACCCAAAAAGCCCTTGTAAATAGGGCTGCGAGACTATCTGTCGCTCCCATGATGGATTGGACGGACCGCCACTGTCGCTATATGCATCGCCTGCTGAGTTCCCATTCCCTGCTTTACACTGAAATGGTCACAGCTCCGGCGTTGGTGCGGGGTGGGGCGTTGCATCTGCTGGAGCACAGCGCGGAAGAGCATCCAGTTGCGCTTCAACTTGGCGGTTCCGATCCAGATGAGCTTTGTCAGGCGGCGAAACTGGGTGCAGAAGCTGGGTATGACGAGGTAAACCTGAACTGCGGCTGTCCATCGGATCGCGTTCAGTCAGGTACGTTCGGGGCAGTATTGATGAAAGACCCATCGCGTGTCGCAGACTGCGTTGCGGCCATGCGCGAGGCTGTGTCTGTTGAGGTCACAGTTAAATGCCGGATCGGTGTAGACGATCAGCAGCCGGAAAAAACATTACCCGACTTTCTGGAAAAGATAAGGGCGGCGGGTTGCCAGCGGGTAATAATTCATGCGCGAAAGGCTTGGTTGCAAGGGCTTAGCCCCAAGGAGAACAGGGACATTCCACCGCTGGATTATGATCTTGTGCACCGGATGAAAGCCGCTTTTCCAGACATGCATGTTTCGATCAACGGCGGTATTGCAACGCTGGATGCGGCGCGCGTTCATCTGGATGCGGGTCTGGACGGCGTCATGATCGGGCGAGCCGCCTATCATCAGCCCGCGGATATCTTGTGTGCAGCTGATCCACTGATATTTGAGACCGGCAGCGTTACTGACCCGATTGAAGTTGTGGAAAAAATGATACCCTATATCGAACGGCACATTGTGGGGGGCGGGCGATTGCATCAGATCACGCGACACATGCTTGGCCTGTTTGCAGGTCGACCGGGTGCGCGCACCTGGCGTCGGGTTCTGTCCGAAGGCGCCGTTCGCGATGGGGCCGGGGCAGGGCTGGTACTGGAGGCGTTAGAGCGCGTGTCACCGGCGTCTGTGGCAGAGAGAGCAGTTTAGACCGGCGTCAGGTCATGTAATTGGGGGGATCATGCCCGAGACGATGTTGCTGGCCCAAATGCTGGGCCTTTTGCTTGTGATCGGCGCACTGGCCGGTGTTTTGGCCGGGCTTTTGGGCGTTGGTGGCGGTATCGTATTGGTACCTGCTTATTTCCACGCGTTTCAGACGCTTGGGTATGGTGGGCCGCAGCTGATGCAAATGTGTCTTGCCACGTCGCTGGCCACTATCATCGTCACATCTCTCCGATCTGTGCTCAGCCATAACAAGATGGGCGCGGTGGATTGGGACATTCTGCGCGGTTGGGGGCCGGGAATTGTTGTTGGTGCGGTTGTCGGCGTTCTTGTCGCTTCGGCGCTGCGAACCGAAGTTTTGCAAGCTCTTTTTGGCGTGCTTGGAATATTGATTGGGGCGTATCTTGGCCTTGGCAAGTCAGAGTGGAGGTTGGGTGAGGCCATGCCCAAAGGCATCAGGCGCGCGGCGTTATCACCGGCGGTTGGGTTTCTTTCGGTTTTGATGGGAATTGGCGGTGGCAGTTTCGGGGTTCCGTTGATGAGCCTTTACAACACGCCTATCCATCGCGCTGTTGCCACAGCTGCCGGGTTCGGCGTTATTATCGCCGTGCCTTCGGTTTTGGGCTTTCTTTTCCTTGAAATCGCGGCCGAGCATCGCCCACCGCTGACAGTCGGTGCTGTCAATCTGGTTGCTTTTTGCGTAGTTGTCACAATGACAATGATTACGACGCCTTGGGGCGTCAAACTGGCACATGCTATGGATCCCAAGCCGCTTAGACGCGTTTTCGCGGTGTTTCTGACGCTTGTTGCGATGAATATGCTGCGCAAGGCGGTCGGCTGGTGACCGGGTTTGATAAAAAGGGCTGGGTAAAGTTTCCATTTGATCCGGTTGTGGCAGAGTGGATTGGTTTCGCTTTGCCAACGGCACGTCAGGCCGTTGTCGATCCTGCAAATTCCCACTGGCATGATTGTGACGGGACGTGGTTTGTCGGCGTTGACGCTTTGGATAACGACACCAAAGGCAGGGTCGGTCAATCCGGACCTTTGATCGGCAAGGCAGTGGACTTTCTGACCGAACGATATGGAAACCTTCCCCTGCATAAGGGGCAGGTGTCGGTAGTCTATCCCGGCTATCCGCGCCCTCGGACGGGAGAGGGCGAGGCATCTGCCCGATATCGGGCCACGCGGGATGCCGCGCATGTGGACGGGTTAAAACCATCCGGAGCGGAACGTCGCCGCAAGGTGGACGAACCGCATGCTTGGATCTTTGGAATTCCAGTGACCGACGCGACGCCGGATGCGGCCCCGCTGGTGTTGTGGGAAGGCAGCCACAAGGTTTTGCAGACGGCCCTTGCGCAGGCGCTTTCCGGGCATCGTCAGGATGACCTGAACCAAGTCGATGTGACAGATGCATATGTTGCTGCAAGGCGAGAAGTTTTCGAAACCTGTCCGCGCATTGAATTGCCTGCCAGCCCGGGTGAGGCGTATGTACTGCACCGACATTGCCTGCACGGTGTGGCACCTTGGGCCGAGGGAGCGTCAGCCGGGCCTGATGGACGAATGATCGCCTATTTCAGACCGGAAATGACCGGGGGTGTGGCCGAATGGATCGAAACTCCGTAACCTTTGGTCATTAATTGATTTTGGAGGTTTTGGGACGATGATTACCGTAAAATCGCATTCAGATGGCGCCATGATCGAAGCCGAGTTGTCCGGCGAAGTCACCAGCGCCGATTACGCAGAAGTTTTGGTTCCCGCAATCGAAGCAGCGCTTACTGATCATGACTCGGTCCGATTGCTGGTTATCGTGAGCGAAGAGTTTCAGGGATACGATCTGGCCGCGGCTTGGTCGGATACGAAACTAGGATTGAGTCACTGGCGCGGTTTCGATCGCATCGGCGTGGTCGCCGACAAAAAATGGGTGCAGACCAGTGTCCGTCTTGCCGCGCCAATTCTACCCTGTCCGGTACAGGTTTTTGATCTGGCCGAAGCGGAAGAGGCGCGCCGTTGGATTCGCGAGTCTTTGGGTGCAATTCACGTAATCGACCTTGGCGGGCCGTATATTCAGATCAAGCTGATGGGCAAAGTGGATCCAGAAGAGTACCAACAGGCCGAAGGGCATCTGGATTCGATGCTGCGGGAACGCGAGGGTTTCAGGCTTTTGATTGATCTCAGCGAGTTTGATGGCTGGCAGGGACTAACGGCGCTGGGCGCACATTTCCGGTTGGCGCATAATCATCTGGGCCTTTTGGATCGCGCCGCGATCGTGGGTGACAGGGCGTGGCAGCAAATGGCGCAGCGAGTCGCCAGCCACATAATCGGTGCAAGAACGCAGTACTTTACCACGGACGAGCTTGAAGACGCCAAGGCTTGGCTGGCTGCTGCCTAACAGTACAGAGCCGAAGGCGGGAGCTAAGAACAGGTGTTGCCAGACTTTCCCAGCCTTGCACTACGACCGCCGCGCCGTTTGGCAAGGCGCGGTTTTCGTGCAGCCAAGTCCTGCATGATTTCTGCCCGTTCAGAGCTGTCCATTTTGGACCAGCGGGCGATTTCGTCGATTGTGCGATAGCACCCCGTACAGATACGCTCAGCCGGGTGCATGACACAGATCTGGATACAGGGGCTTTCGACCTCGTTCCTTTTCCAAACCATGTTCGTCATCTAATGACCCGACCCGTTACAAATAGCTCAATCTATCAAGTGCTCCCTGCAGGATATAACCCGCCGCGACGTGATCGATCACCTGTCCGCGACGTTTTCGTGTCGTATCCGCCTCGAGCAGTGCCTTTTCTGCCGCAACCGTGCTTAGGCGTTCATCCCAGAAACCAATCGGCAAGTCCGTCAACTTGGACAGGTTTCGGGCAAATGCGCGGGTCGATTGGCATCTTGGCCCTTCGCTTCCGTCCATGTTCCTGGGCAGGCCCAGCAGTATACCGCCAATTTCTCTGTCCCCAATGATTTCCAGCAATCGGGCGGAATCCAGCGTGAATTTCTTGCGTCGAACGGTTTCCAAAGGGCTTGCGACGCCACGCGTCCGGTCCGAGACGGCGACGCCGATGGTTTTTTCGCCCAGATCCAACCCCATCAATGCGCACATCGGCTGTAGGGAAGCGGCA
Source organism: Ruegeria sp. (assembly GCA_051009255.1). Lineage (GTDB taxonomy): Bacteria > Pseudomonadota > Alphaproteobacteria > Rhodobacterales > Rhodobacteraceae > Ruegeria. The sequence goes on from JBPCWT010000310.1 coordinate 4,550, forward strand.
AAATCTTCGAATTCGTCGTGGATCATTGCGTGATGCCTGCCTGTCGGGCAGCGGCAGCGATGATCTGCAAGGCATCGTCATTGCCGGTGAACACCAATTCAGCCTCGGTGCGGATGGCTATGGCCCGGTCAGTGTCGCCAAGAACCCCAAGTGCTGCGATCAGTCGCGCCCATTCCTCGGCAGAGCCGCCTTCGGTCGCCAGACGGTCGGATAGCTGTTTCACCATGCCACGGATCATTTCCTGCCGGTCTTCGGCGCTCATCTCGCCGGCGGCCGCGATGTCGTCTTGACTTGGGCCGGGTGAAGCCGGTGCCATTGCCGGGGCGTTGAACACACCCGCGCGATAAGCCAGATCTTCGATCTGGCCCTGGATCGCTGTTGCCCACGGTGCCCCGTTGGGCGCATCGCGCAAGGTGTCCACCCAAACCTTATAGGCCGCGTCGGGCCGACCCGTCTGCGCCAGCATCTGACCCCAATAGTACCGCGCCGGGCCATGTGATGGGTCACGCTTCAGCGCCTGTTGCAGGGCGACTTCGGCCTCGGGAGAGACATAACCTTGGGCGGACAGGATCATCATTTCGGCCAGATCGGTGTATTCGTCCGCGCTGGCACTTTCGCCGGTCAGTTCAACGACGCGCTGTTGCGCATCATAGGCGGCCTTGTAGTTTCCGGCGTTGGCCTCGTGCTGTGCCAGCAACCTATGGCCCTGCAAATCGTCCGGGCGACCTGCAACTGTTTCTCGTAACTGGTTGAGAAGGTTTTTATAACTTTCTTCCAATTCGGGTGCAGTTGTCGGAGACGAATGATCCTCTACCTCGGACTGGCGGGGGCGTTCGGCGCGGATTTCGTCGGCCAATTCGATACGAAACGACAGCGGCAAATCCTGATACCCGGGCGCACCCAGATGTTGATACAACCCGTAGCCACCGCCGACCAGAATGATCCCCAGAACAGCAATCATACCGGCAGAAACAAAATTGGATGGCCCTGTGTCTGATTGGTCTCCGCGCATCTGGGCGTCAGCTGCAAGAATGCGACGCGAAATTTCGGTGCGGACACGTTCAGCGTCGGCTTCGCCGATCACGCCGCGCGCCAGATCGCGGTCAACGCTGTTTAGTTGTTCGCGGTAAACTCGCAGGTCATAGGCAGCTGGTGGTTCACCGCCATGCTGTCCGCGCAACAGCGTATACGTCAGAAATAAGACGATCATCAGCGCGATTAGAATGATCAGGACCCAGAATGTCATGTTTGCTCCGCGAGTGTTGCACCCACTTAGACCTGTGAGGCCGATGAAAAAAGGGACAAATGGCCGCGAAGGGCGCACATGTCGCAATAGTGCGATATTGCGGCGTTGCGTGGCAGGGGTATTCTGTAACCACACGGCATACCTGCGCCCAATCACGAGACCTGACGGATTCGCACATGAAACATTATTCAGCCTTTGCTATCGCGCGCGAGGCGCTGCGTTATCACACCGGGTGGGAGCGCGCATGGCGTTCACCCGAACCAAAGAAGCGTTACGACGTGATTATCGTCGGCGCTGGCGGGCATGGGCTGGCAACCGCTTATTATCTGGGAAAGAACTATGGCATCCAGAATGTAGCGGTGATCGAAAAGGGCTGGTTGGGTGGCGGGAACACGGGCCGGAACACGACGATCATCCGCTCGAACTATCTGCAGGATCCGTCGGCGGCAATTTATGAAAAGGCGCGCGGCCTGTACGAGGATCTGAGTCAGGAGCTGAACTATAACATCATGTTCAGCCCGCGTGGCGTCATGATGCTGGCACAAACACAGCACGAGATTCGCGGCTATCAGCGCACGGCGCATGCGAACGCGCTGCAAGGTGTCCAAACCGAATGGATCGCTCCAGAGCGCGTCAAGGAACTGGTGCCGATCATAAATATCCACGGTCCCCGTTACCCCGTTCTGGGTGCCTTGTGGCAGGAACGCGGCGGTACAGCGCGACACGATGCCGTGGCATGGGGCTATGCTCGTGCCTGCTCGAACATGGGTATGGACATTATTCAGCAGTGCGAAGTCACCGGCGTCCGTCAGGAAAATGGGCGCGTTATCGGGGTCGACACGACCAAGGGCGCAATCGATTGCGACAAGCTGGGTATCGTGGTCGCGGGCCATTCCGGCCAATTGGCCGAGATGGCGGGATTCCGATTGCCACTGGAAGCGATTGCACTGCAGGCGCTGGTGTCAGAGCCGATCAAGCCCAGTATGGACGTGGTGGTTATGGCCAACACCGTGCATGGCTACATGTCGCAATCCGATAAGGGCGAGATGGTGATCGGTGGCGGCACGGATGGTTTCAACAACTATACGCAACGCGGCAGCTTTCATCATATCGAGGAAACTGTTCGGGCACTTGTTGAAACCTTCCCAATGATCTCGCGTCTCAAAATGCTGCGGCAGTGGGGCGGAATCGTGGACATGACCGGCGACCGGTCGCCCATCCTGTCAAAAACACCGCTGGGCGGTTGTTTTATCAATTGCGGCTGGGGCACAGGCGGGTTCAAGGCAATTCCCGGTTCCGGCTGGGGAATGGCGCAGCTGATGGCCACGGGTCATTCATCACTGACCGAGGCATTCACGCTGGACAGGTTCAAAGAGGGCCGGTTCATCGACGAAAGTGTTGCGGCAGGAGTGGCACACTGATGCGAAGAACAGTGGCATGTTTTGAATGCTTTTGCAGTTGGGGGGCTTCAGTCTGATGGCCTATTCCGAAGAAATGGCCGAAATCATGCGCGCGGATCTGGGTGTGGAGCCTGGACTGTCCGAAAAGAAGATGTTCGGCGGTCTGTGCTTTTTGCTGCACGGAAACATGATTTGCGGTGTCACGAAAGATGGCGCGATGTTCCGACCGGGTAAAGAACGCGAAGCCGAAGCACTAGCTGCCGGTGCTGAACCGCTTTCCTTTACTGGCCGCCCCATGGGCGGAATGGTCGAGGTTGATGCGGGTGCGTTCGAAGATGCTGATTTACGCGCAAAACTAACAGAATTGTCGCTGGCCAACGCCGCCAGCCTGCCGCCGAAAGGATGAACATATGCTAATCCTGAATTGCCCCTATTGCGGCGTAGATGCCGAAGAAACTGAACTGGCCGCTGGTGGAGAGGCGCATATCAAGCGTTTTGGCCCCGATTCAACCGACGATGACTTTCACGACTATCTGTTCATGCGCGAAAACCCCAAGGGCGTTCATTTTGAGCGCTGGCGCCACGCGAATGGCTGCGGCAAGTGGTTTCATGCCGCGCGCTGTACCAGCACGCTGGAAGTATTTGGCACATATTCCGCTCAGGTCACTGAACCTCCAAAAGAAATCCGCAAGGCCATCTCGGCCAAGCGCCCGGGCTGGACGTGGAGAGAGTTTGAATGATCCGCGCCGCCATCTGTAATACCGCCTGCGAAAGGTCTGGAAAATGAGCACCCGTCTCGCAAAACATGGCCGACTGATTGACCGGTCGAAACAGTTCACTTTTACATTCAATGGTACGTCGATGCAGGGGTATCAGGGCGATACGCTCGCCTCGGCCCTGCTGGCCAATGACCAGATGATGGTGGGCCGCTCGTTCAAATTTCACCGCCCGCGCGGCGTTGTTGCCAGCGGGGCCGAAGAACCAAACGCTTTGGTCGGTCTGGGGCAGGGCGGTCGGTTCGAGCCGAACCAGCGCGCCACCACCACGGAACTGTTCAACGGGCTAACGTCGGTTTCGCAGAACCACTGGCCAAACCTGGAGTTTGACGTAGGTGCCGTAAACTCTGCCCTGACGCGGTTTCTGCCAGGTGGTTTTTACTACAAGATGTTCATTCACCCCAAGCCGTTCTGGAAACATATTTATGAGCCGTTCATTCGGCATTCGGCTGGTCTGGGTAAGGCGCCGGACAAGGAATCCCGTGACGCGGACACTTACGAGCATTTCTATGCCTTTACAGATGTTTTGGTGATCGGTGGTGGTGTCGCCGGATTGCAGGCGGCCAAGGCCGCGGCGCAATCCGGTGCGAAGGTCATGCTGGTCGAGCAGACAGCACATTGGGGCGGGCGTTCCCCGGTTGATGGCGGGGCCATCAATGGCGACCCTGTGGATAAGTTCGTGGAACAAACTGTTTCCGAATTGGAGGCAATGGAAAACGTAACAGTGCGCACGCGCTGCATGGGTGCCGGTGTTTACGATCACGGATATGTTCTGGGATACGAGCGTCTTACAGACCATCAGCCCGGCGTGCAGGGGCCGCGTCATCGCCTGTGGCGTATTCGCGCCAAGCAGGTCGTAACCGCCACTGGCGCTATTGAACGTCCTTTGTCATTTGCCGGAAACGATGTTCCGGGCGTGATGCTTGCATCCGCAATGCGGGATTATGTTGTGAACTGGGGCGTGACACCTGGCGAGCGTGTTGTCATCGCCACGAATAATGATGATGCGTATCGTACTGCAATCACACTGAAACAGGCCGGTGTTGATGTCATTCGCATCGTCGACGTGCGGGCCACCGCAGGGCAATTGGCGGAAGAGGCGCGGCAGATGGGTATCCGCGTCGATCCCGGCAAGGCTATCGCCAAGGTTAAGGGTGGCAAGCGGGTAAAGAAAGTTGCGATCTGCAACCAGGAAGGTATCGGCGGAGCACGGGAGGAAGTCGACTGTGACGCCGTCGCGATGTCAGGTGGTTGGTCCCCGGTTGTTCACATGTGGTCACATTGCGGCGGCAAACTGATCTGGGACGAGGCGAACGCTCATTTCCGCCCGGACCCGGATCGCCCGCCTTTGGGGTCAGATGGTGAAGGGTTTGTTCTGGCAGCCGGTTCATCCAACGGACCTTTGACGCTGCGCGACGTTTTGACGGATGCGCACGCTGCCGGGAAAGCAGCGGCCAAAGCGGCGGGATTCAAGCCAAAAAACACCAAGGCACCAAAGGGCGAAACCACAAACGAAGCCCAGATGGAGGCCGTTTGGTTGATGCCCGCCAATGCCGAGATTCAGTTACGAATGAAGTCTTGGTTGGATTTCCAGAACGACGTGAAGGTTTCGGACGTGCAGCTTGCCGCACGCGAGGGGTACGAAAGTGTCGAACACACCAAGCGCTACACCACGTTGGGAATGGCGACAGATCAGGGTAAATTAAGCAATATCAATGGCTTGGCAATATTAGCGGACTCGCTGAAATCAGAAATTCCGCTTGTTGGCACAACTACATTCCGCCCACCATACACTCCGATTTCGATGGCTTCCATTGGTGGCGAGGCGCGTGGAGAGGTGTTTCAGCCAATCCGCCGAACACCAATGCATGACTGGCATGATCGCAGTGGCGCGGATTGGGAGCCGGTCGGTCAGTGGCGCCGGACCTATGCCTATGTCCGCCCCGGTGAAACTGTGCATGACGCGGTCAATCGAGAGGTCAAGAACACGCGCGAAAAACTGGGAATTCTGGATGCCTCGACGCTTGGGAAGCTGATCGTCAAGGGACCGGACGCTGGTAAGTTTCTGGACATGATGTACACGAACATGATGTCCACTTTGAAAGTCGGCAAATGCCGCTATGGGCTGATGTGTTCCGAGAATGGCTTTTTGATCGATGACGGTGTTGTTGCGCGTATCGACGAGGACACCTGGCTGTGCCACACCACCACAGGTGGAGCAGAGCGTGTTCACGGCCACATGGAAGAGTGGCTGCAAACGGAATGGTGGGACTGGAAAGTCTATGTTGCCAACGTGACCGAACAGTACGCGCAGGTGGCAGTCGTCGGCCCCAACGCCCGTAAGGTGTTGGACAAGCTGGGTGGAATGGACCTGTCGCAACAGGCATTGCCGTTCATGGAATGGCGCGATGGCAAAATCGGCGAGTTTGAGTGCCGCGCCTATCGCATCTCATTCTCGGGCGAATTGTCTTATGAAATCGCCGTTCCTGCCTCGCAGGGACAGGCGTTTTGGGATGCCTTGATGGAAGCCGGTAAAGAGTTCGGGGTGATGCCCTATGGCACCGAATGCCTGCATATTCTGCGCGCCGAAAAGGGCTTTATCATGATCGGGGATGAAACAGACGGCACTGTGATCCCTCAAGACTTGGGTCTTCACTGGGCGATCTCGAAAAAGAAAGAGGATTTCTTGGGCAAGCGGGCGCAGGAGCGTGTGCATATGGCCGACCCAGAGCGTTGGAAACTGGTGGGATTGGAGACTGTGGATGGTTCTGTGATCCCGGACGGTGCTTATGCTGTCGGCGAGGGCGTCAACGCCAACGGTCAACGTAATATGATCGGGCGTGTTACCTCGACTTATTACTCTGCTTATCTGGACCGGGGTATCGCCATGGGGTTGATAAAACACGGGCCGGATCGCATGGGCGAGGTGGTCGAATTCCCCGGCACCGATGGAAAAACGTACAAGGCAAAGATCGTAAACCCGATCTTCTTTGACAAGGACGGGGAGAAGCAAAATGTCTGAACCCATCAGCGCACTGAACCACGCCAGCTATGACGGTGTCGCCAAGATCGAGGAAATTGGCCTGCAAGGTATGATTACCTTACGCGGCAACTTGACTGACAAGGTTCTGATCAAAACCGTGAAAGATGCGACGGGTCAGAAAGTACCGGCGCAGCGACAGGCGATTGTCAAAGAAGATACCGGGGTGTGCTGGATGTCGCCGGACGAATTGTTGGTTTTGGTCCCCTATGGTGAAGTAGAGGCCAAGCTGGCCACGATGAACAACGCTCTAAGCGGCATTCATGCGCTTGCGGTTAATGTATCCGACGCCCGCGCCGTGTTCCGGGTTTCCGGTGCAAATGCGCGCGAAGTTTTGGGCAAGGTTGCACCGGTTGATTTTTCGGCAGAGGCATTCCAACCAGGTCAGATTCGACGCTCGCGACTGGCACAGGTTGCAGGGGCGTTTTGGATGGATGACGCCGAAACATTCCGCTTGGTCTGCTTTCGATCGGCTGCTGACTACGTTTTCAAATTGTTGAAAGTTGCCTCGCAGCCGGGCAGTGAGGTCGGCGTTTACTGACACTCAGTTTTTGCTGTGGCAGCAGCCAACGCAGTCTTGCCATTACAACTAAGTCAATCGAACGATCCAAATATTTGGGTCGGTTGTTTCTCCTTGCTTCAATACAATTTAAAAGTTAACTTGAAACAAGTAATACCGTTTAACGGGAAATATAGTTCTTCAGGTG
>JBPCWT010000311.1:0-3530 GCA_051009255.1 Ruegeria sp.
GGGATGGTCATGACGTCTTGAGTAATCGGCGCTTTGGCGGACATGTGTAAAGACTCGAGGGCTACGGTTCCGGATGCGCCTCTATATAGGAATGCCAGCGAAGATCAAAAGAATTCGTCCGTGGTTAAAATCAATCAGTTCGCAAATGTCAGCAATTCGCTGACACGTTCCCGACCCAGTTCAACCCGGCAGGACGTGATCGCGATACCCGTCCCCGATCCTCCGCCGTACAACGCTCCGACAGCTTCGCATTGTGCGTCGCGGTAAGATGCCCAGGTTGTTTGCGCAGTCTCCAAGGCCGGAACCGCAACCGTTCGCCCCGTCACACCGTCCAGTTCCTTGGCCGCATCCGACGCAATCGAATAGGCGACCTCTAACGCGGATTGTACTTGGTCTTCCATCTGCACGATGCACGCGCCGATTTCGACCTGAGAGCCGGCGGCAGAGCATTCAAGCGACGGATCGGCTTGGGCGGCCATTGGTAAAATCAGTAACGGGAAAATCCAGCGCATCTAAAACCTCGTTTTGTATCTAATCAATTTCGTCAGGGTAACACGAAGCAGGAAATTGGGCAGGCAAAACATGATGCTGATATCCGAGCTCGGTTTGACGGAACCTGCGGACAAATAAATTCACCTGTTCGTGTTTAGTACCGGGTCAGGCCCCTAGATAGCGAATACCCAAACAAAAAGCCCCGTCCGTAATGGCGGGGCTTTGGAATGCAATTGGGGCGCGTTTAGTTGGTGCAGCGTTTTTCCGCGTCTTCAATTGCCGCAGTAAAGCCGAGCAACGAAAACGTATCCTTGGTTTGCGTGCCCCGTTCCGATCGGGCAGTCAGAACCGCCTCGGTTCCACGCTTGAGCGCGGTGACGATTTTGGCATCATCTGCATCCGATGCGGGCCACGCCCATTCACCTTCGGTGAACAGTTCGAACTCGCTGCCGTCGACCGCCAGATTAACAGTTGATCCGGGCGCAAACGGGTAGCCGCCCGTAAAGGTAACCTGTCCTTTTACTTCCGCCTTGGGGCGATAAAAGACAAACAGCAGAATGTCGCTGCGGCGCACCGAAACAACTCTGCCGCCACGCGTATTAACCGTTTCCTTGGGTGCCGAAACACTCCAGCATTCGGTTGGATCATCCTCGACGAAGACGCTCCAATCTGTTTTTGCCGCAACCCTGTTTGTGCTTGTCGCCTGCTGAGCGATTGCGGTTGTGGCTATCCCTGCCATGCACAGTCCCGCGATTACGCGGACTAGCTTCAATCCCATTGTCCAGCCTCCTAGCTCGACCCATACCTCAATGTCTGAATGCGCCTGCAGACCCGGTTGGCCTGTCTCTCTGTTGCGCATCCTTTCATTTGCCGACATACACACACTAACGCAGATTTCGCCACCTCTGAAAAGGCAATTGGCAGAATTTTGCGCAAGGTACGGAGAGACGACATGACGCAGGCGGTTCCTATGACCGAAGTGTGGCGGGGGCCGCTGCTGGAGAACCTTCATTTGGGCCATGCGGTCATTTGTGATGACACCGGCCAGATCATTAAAAGCTGGGGCGATCCTGACGCGGTGATTTTCCCCCGTTCATCCTCCAAGATGATTCAGGCACTGCCCCTGGTCACCTCAGGGGCTGCGGCCAAATTCGGATTGAATTCGGAACACCTGGCCCTTGCATGCGCATCGCATATCGGTGCCGCGATCCACACCGAACGTGCAACGGCGTGGCTTGACCATCTGGGCCTGTCAGAATCGGATTTACGGTGCGGCCCACAGGAACCGGCGGACATGGCCGCGCGCGACGGGCTGATTTTGGCCGATGATACGCCTTGCCAGATACACAATAACTGTTCGGGTAAACACTGTGGATTTCTGACCGTGGCGCAGCATATGGGAGCCGGACCAGAGTATCTGGAAATGGACCACCCGGTGCAGCAGGCCTGTTTATCCGCATTTGAAGAAACCACCGGCCAAGACAGCCCATGCTATGGTATAGACGGCTGTTCTGCGCCAAATTTCGCAACGACGATGACGGGTTTGGCCCGGTCAATGGCCTGGTTCGCGTCCGCCGCAGATCGATCAGACCGCGCAAGCGATGCAGCCGAGCAGTTGACGGCCGCGATGATGAAACATCCCGAGCTGGTTGCCGGGGAAACCCGCGCCTGCACCGAATTGATGCGCGCTATGGGTGGGCGCGCGGCCATCAAAACGGGGGCCGAGGCCGTTTATGTCGCCATCATCCCTGGAAAACGCATGGGCGTGGCGTTAAAGATCACGGATGGCACAACCCGCGCCAGCGAATGCGCCATAGCGGCCATTTTGGTCAGCCTTGGCGTGCTGGAGGCCGAACATCCTGCCACCCGCAAGTTCATGAACGCAACGCTTTACAGCCGTCGCGGTCTGGAATGTGGTTCCGTCAAACCGGCTGCCGGTTTTCGATAGTTCTGTCGAACTACATTTCGATCTCATGCACCTCGGCCACTTCGACCGAGCCTGATCCGTTGGTGACCATCGGACAGCCTTTGGCCATTTCTGTCGCGGCGTCCATGTTGTCGGCCTTAACCACGGTAAATCCAGACGCCGGGTTTGCGCCGCCATTGTCGGCCACACCGGACGAGCTGACGGTATGAGATTGTCCGACGGGATTACCGGGAATTTCGATCGCTGATTCCATGCCCTGAAACCAGGCGCCCCATGCGGCCATGGTCTTTTCCACTTCGGCTGGGTCGGTTGGGGTGGTTCCGCCGTGATAGACAAACAGAAACTGTGGCATTTCAAGTTCTCCCTGTTGAATATTTGAAGAGTTGCGCTTCGAGCTTGCGCAGTGACGAAGTCCAGCCGGATTCGTGGTTTGCGGCGGCGTCATCATCTGCAAGATCGCGGTGGTCCAGGGTCAGACGCGCCCCGCTCCCCGCAGCTTCGACCAATAGAACGACGTGGCTTTCGGGGCCGCGCTGATCCTGATCGTCGTGCCAGGCCCAGGTAAATCCAACTGATTTCGGTGCATCGACATGAGTGACATGCCCGGAAACCTTGAACCGTTGGCCATCGTCATTCTTCATCACAGAATACCAAGGACCAAGGCGCGAGAAATCCAGATCGTGTTCGGGTACATGCACCCCTTCTGGCCCCCACCACTGTAGCAGCTTTGCACCGTCGCTGATCCACGCAAACAGTATTTCGGGGCTGACGGGAAATTCTCGTTGCAGATTCAGGTCGGCCATGAGTTTTCCCTTTCCAGAATATCACCAAGGCGATCCAGACTCGCCTCCCAGAATTGCCGCTTTGATATGGTCCATTCTGCAATCGCACGCAGGCCATCGGGACGGATTGAATAGATGCGCTGCGTTCCGCGCACGCGCTGATGGACAAGGCCAGCCTCTCGCAGCACTTTCAGATGGCGCGAAACAGCGGCACCTGACATGCCTTTGCCTTGGATCAGGTCGCCGGCAGGTAACTCTCCTTCCTCCATCAGTTGTTCGACAATCGAGAACCGGGTGGAATCGGAAAGCGCTGAGAATGTGTCCAGAAG
>JBPCWT010000312.1:0-7119 GCA_051009255.1 Ruegeria sp.
TGACTCGGCTGCTGCTTGGCGATCCAAGGGCAAGGCAACTGGCCCAAGACGCGCGTTTACGAATGGGGGAATACGTTAGGATTGCCGTTAATGCACTTGGTAGGTTTGATTTGGTCTGGGATTCCGAAGTTCCGTTTGTTTGGTTGAACTTGCCATCAGGGTGGCGGTCTTCGGCATTTACCAGAGCCGCCGAACGTGAAGGTATTCAAGTAAGATCCGCAGACGAGTTCGCATTGCGCGATGGGCGGGCCCCAAATGCGATCCGCCTTGCAATGAATGGCCATGTTTCGCTGGACCGTTTCGAAGACGCGATGCAGCGGTTAAGGGCGCTGCTGGACAATCCGCCAGAACAAATCAGTGTTTGAATATGGGGTAAAATAATACCTATTTCGTAACTATCCGTTTTTGCTCTATTAAAACAAGATCATGGTTATTGACGCGACCAAAGAGTAGGTCTAGATACCCACAATCGAATTCGGGCCGGTCTCGGTTGAGGCCGGTCTTTCACATCAAACAGGATTGTCCTGACATGAAAACCTATTCTGCAAACCCTGCAGACATCAACAAAAAGTGGATCTTGATCGACGCCGAGGGTGTTGTTCTGGGCCGCCTTGCCTCGATCGTCGCCATGCGTCTGCGTGGCAAACATAAACCGTCGTTCACCCCAAACATGGACATGGGCGACAATGTCATCGTCGTTAACGCTGACAAAATCCAGATGACCGGCAAGAAGCGCGAAGAAAACTTCTATTGGCACACTGGTCACCCGGGTGGCATCAAATCGCGCACAAAGCAGCAGATCCTTGAAGGGGCACACCCCGAACGTGTGGTCACTCAGGCCGTCAAGCGCATGTTGCCTGGTAACCGTCTGGCGCGTCAGCAAATGACAAACCTGCGCGTCTATGCTGGTGCCGAGCATCCGCATGAAGCACAGGCCCCCGAAGTTCTGGACGTTAAGTCCATGAACAAGAAAAACACCCGGAGCTAATGACCGATGGCTGATCAGATCAATACTCTCGAAGAGCTGAGCGCCGTCGCAGGCGTTGAAACCGTGGCCGAAGAAGTTGTAGCGCGTGAACCCGTGCGTGACGAACTGGGCCGTTCCTATGCAACTGGTAAACGTAAAGACGCTGTTGCGCGTGTCTGGATCAAACCGGGCTCTGGCAAGGTTACCGTAAATGGCAAGGATCAGGACGTGTATTTTGCGCGCCCCGTTCTGCAGCTGATCTTGCGCCAGCCTTTTCAGGTTGCAGGTGTTGAGGGCGAGTTTGACGTCGTCGCAACCGTCAAGGGCGGTGGACTGACCGGTCAGGCCGGTGCGGTAAAGCACGGCATCTCAAAAGCTTTGCAGCTGTATGACCCCAACCTGCGTGGCGCACTCAAAGCGGCCGGGTTCCTGACCCGCGACAGCCGCGTTGTAGAACGTAAGAAGTTCGGTAAGCGCAAAGCGCGTCGTTCGTTCCAGTTCTCGAAGCGTTAAGACGTATCGAAGAAATTCAAAAGGGCTCGCATTCGCGAGCCCTTTTTCGTTGGCAACAACAATAACGTTATTCTTCGTGAATCTTTTTCCAGGCGCCGTTTTCAACGACGTTTACATAGATGGCATCCGCCCCCTGATGGTCATCTGGGCCATAGGTCATGTAATTGCCAACAAGATCGTCCTGGTATGACAGCGTTTCCATCGCAGCGATGAAACTTTCGTGAGTCAGGTCGGGGCCAGCGGCCTCCAACGCTTTAACCATTACATCCGCCGATGCATAACCAAGCATGGCAAAACCAACCGGGTCTTCGCCGGTCGCCGCTTTGTATTCTTCGATAAAGGCTTTTGGTGCGGGCTCATCCGCGCGGGCCCAAAGATCCTGCCACGAGGCGGCGGCATAAAAACCTTCGGTTACACCACCCGGTACTTGCGCGACAACGGTCAAAAAACTGGCCGAGGTGCCCAGGAACTTCATATCAGTCAGGCCCATTTTTTTGGCTGTTCCAACAATGGTAATTGCCTGACGCACACCAAGCGCGATAGTGACGATATCACACCCTTCTTCTTTGAGCTTGCTGAGCGACCCAACAAAATCGGTCTCGTCGGGCTTGTGCGTTGTCTCAGCTGCAAAGGTAATACCGGCCCCTTCGGCACCGGCTTTCGTTCCTTCCAAGATTTCTTTGCCAAAATCGGTTGGCAAGTACATGGTGCATACTTTTTCAGCGCCAAATTCAAACGCCATGAAACCTACAGCGACACGGCTTTGATCGTAATAGCTGGAAAACGATGTGAATTTGTTATTCATTGGCTCTTGCAGCATTTGTCGCGCGGCAGAAAGGGGCGCGACATTTGGAATCCCCTTTGGGTCCAGCAGCTTGAAACCTGCAAGGTTCATTGGTGTTCCAAGGGATTGCAACATGGCAAACACCTTGTCACGGTTCAGCAGCTTGTTATAGCCCTGCATTGCGCGAGGCATCTGGTACCCGTTGTCTTCGACCACGTACCGGATTTTGCGGCCATGCACACCACCAGCAGCGTTGACCCTGTCAAAGTATACGTTTGCGCCTTTGATCGCCGGAACACCGACGGCGGCGAAAATACCACTTAGGTCGTTTACCGAACCAATGATGATTTCGTCATCGGTAACGCCTTGGGTTTCGGCACTGGCGACCGTTGCGGCAGCGGTCAGTGCTGTGGCTGTGGCTAACCGTTTTATCATGGATTTCATATTGTTCCTCCTTGGGACAACCCGTTATTGTTAGTACATGTCTTCGATCAGGTGTGAGTGCTTCTTTTCCACATAACCGCGCTTAAGCTTCATTGTCGCCGTCAGTTCTTCGTCTTCTGCAGTCAGCAAAACATCGATCAGCCGAAAATCCTTGATCTGTTCGACCCGGGCGAACTCCTTGTTCACGGCGTTCACTTCCTCGGCAACCAGATCCTTGATTTCTCTTGCTGCACAAAGCGAGGCAAAGTTCGAAAATGGGATCTTATTATCCTGCGCAAACTTTTCGACGTTTTCCTGATCAATCATGATCAGGGCCGTCAGGTATTTCCTTTTGTCGCCGATTATGACCGCATCAGAAATATAATGGCTGAATTTCAGTCTGCTTTCGATCTCGGCAGGGGTAATGTTCTTTCCACCAGAAGTGATGATGATGTCCTTGATACGGCCCGTAATGGTAAAATATCCGTCTTCATCAACATTTCCGACATCACCGGTCCGTAACCAACCGTCTGTGGTATATGCCTCGGTTGTTTTTTCGTTGTTGCGCCAGTAACCCCTGAAAGTATTGCACCCTTTTACCTGGATTTCACCATCGTCGGCTACGCGAACCTGCGAACCCGGCAGTGCCCGGCCAATTGTGCTTACCTTGTTGTTTTCATGCGTGTTAATCGTCGCGATGCCGGCGGTTTCCGTCATCCCATAACCTTCCAGTACGGGCACACCTATCGCCCAATACCATTTTAACAACTCGGGCGAAATCGGCGCGGCACCCGTTCCACCGCGGCGAATCCGATCCATGCCCAGCATCCTACGCAGATTTCGCAGGACCAGCCGATCCCAAATCCAGTAGTTCGCATTAACTAACGGCGGTATTTCTTTGTTTTCAATTATGTATTGCGCCCTAGCCGTTCCCGCCATTATGGCCCTGTTATATGCCAGTCTGCCCAAAGGCGTAGCCTCTTGAACCATTATCAAAACCTGAGAATAGATTTTCTCCCATACCCGTGGAACGGCGGTGAAGGTGGTTGGAGATACCTCTTGCAAGTTAGTGAACACCGTTTCCGGGCTTTCAGCAAAGTTCACCGTGCATTTCCCAGCTAACGGGAAATAGACCGAAAGGTCACGTTCCAGGATGTGGGCAAGCGACAAGAAGCACAGTTGCTCATCCGATTGGGAGTAAAGATCCCAGTGCAAACATGCCTCGATATTAGAGAATATGTTTTGATGACTCAGCATCGCGCCCTTGGGCATTCCCGTAGTGCCCGAGGTATAAACGATTATCGCAGTATCATCCGGCTCGGCCTTATCTATTTCAGCCTCGAAAGTGTCCGGTTCCTCCAGCTCTGCTTTTTTGCCAATCTCATAAAGATCATCGATCATTATGCATCGGTCGTGATCAAGATCGTGAAGACCTTCGTCTTCGAGGATAATGACTTTGAGCAGGCCCGGCATTTCCTCTTCGACCTGAAAATACTTGTCCAGTTGCTCTTCATCCTCGACGATCAGAAAGCTGCTGTCGCTGTCATTGACCAGGTAACGTAGCTGACTAGCCGAGTCGGTGGTGTAGACACCTGTGGTAATTCCACCAACACACTGTATTCCAACGTCAAAATAGATCCACTCTTTGCGTTCACCGGAAAGAACGGAGACAGCCTCGCCGCGCTTAAGCCCCAATTTTCTTAACGCCAGACCGGTCCATTTGGCATGCTGCCAGTATTCGTTCCAGGAATGGGATTTCCATATGCCAAGGTCTTTTTCCCGATGTGCAGTGCGCTGTCCAAGTTCAGCGCAACGTTTTTGGAACAGATCGGGGATAGTCGTGCAACCATCAATGGCGATGGGCCATTGACCGGGGGCAGCGTTAAGGGCAACGCCGTCAATTACGGTCTGATCGGGATTGGCGCGCGCGTCCATCAAACTTATCTCCAGGTCTTCTTGCGTTTCCAGCGGCGACTGTCGCGGGAACCGTCTTCTTGTACGCCAAGATAGAAATTCTGAATATCTTCGGACTTCATCAATTCGTTTGCAGTGCCGTCCATTACGATGCGGCCAACCTCCATCACGTACCCATTGTGAGCAAGTTCCAGCGCGGCCGCTGCATTCTGCTCGACCAGCATCATGGTCATATTCTGTTCTTCGTTCAGACGTTTGAGGATTCCAAAAATCTCCTGAACCAGTAACGGCGACAACCCCAATGATGGCTCGTCCAGCAGCATAATCCTTGGATTGGCCATCAATCCACGACCAATCGCCAGCATCTGCTGCTGTCCGCCGGACAGTGTTCCTGCTTCTTGTTTGCGCCGGTCCTTGAGAATGGGAAAATATTCAAACACCAATTCCCGGTCTTGTTCAGTTTGTGATTTACTGGCAAGGGTGTAGGCGCCGAGGCTAAGGTTTTCGTCCACAGTCAAAAGTGGGAAAACCTCTCGACCCTCGGGGACATGGACAATACCCTTTTTAACGACTTTGTGCGGCTCGGTGCCTTGAATTTCTTCACCGTCGAAAGTGATCGCACCTTTTTCCGGGTCCATTACGCCAGAAACCGTTTTCATCAGAGTTGTTTTACCCGCACCATTGGCGCCGAGGATTGAGACAATCCGGCCTTGATGCACATCCAATGACACCCCACGAATGGCCATGATCGGTCCATAAAAGCTTTCGACGTTGCGGATTTGAAGGATGGGCTCGCTCATGATGCTTTCCCAAGATAGGCTTCGATCACCGATGGATGGGCCTGAACCTCTGACGGCGTACCGAGGGCCAGTTTGGCACCGTCGGCCATTGCCAAAACCCGGTCAGACACGCCAGAAACCAGCCCCATGTCATGTTCCACCATCAACACCGTAATACCCATTTGACGCCGAATGTCTTCAATCCACCAACGCATATCCGTTGTCTCTTCGACGGAAAGACCCGATGCAGGTTCGTCCAGCAGCAACAGTTTTGGATCAGTTGCCAACGCGCGTGCCACCTCGACCACTTTGCGGACTCCATAAGGCAGGCCGGCAATCATTTTGTCGCGGTAGCGCTGTAAGTCTAAGAAATCGATTACCTGCTCGACTTTCTCTCTGTTTTCGATTTCCTGCCGCCTGACAGAAGGGGAAAAGAAAAGCTCTGAAACCAGGTTGCTCTTGCGATGGCGGTGGCGTCCCACCAATAGATTTTGCAGCACCGTGGCGTGTTCGAACAACTCAATGTTTTGAAATGTTCGCGCCACTCCATAAGCCGCCACGCCGGATGGTTTCACCTGTAGCAAGTCATGCCCGTCAAACCGAATTGAGCCGGAAACCGGATCATAAAAACGCGATATAAGATTGAAAACAGTGGATTTTCCCGCGCCATTGGGACCAACGATAGCGAACACTTCGCCTTGCTCTACTGAAAATGACAGATCGTTGACTGCCGTTAATCCACCGAATTTCAGCGTCACACCTTCAAATTCCAACAGGCTCATCTCAGGCGCTCCGTTTTCAGATAGGATTTCTGACGCTTGAACATGTCTTTGCGATAAAACGGAAACAGCTCGAACCATGTTCGGATTTTCAGCCATAGCCCATAAATGCCCATCGGCTCGAACAAGATAAACGCGATCAGGATCAGTCCGAAGATCCCAAACTCCAACCCCGGAATAGCGACAGTATTTCCGCCGAACAAACCGCCAGCATACTCTTTGGAAATGGACAGGAACTGGGGAAGAAAGCCAATAACTATTGCGCCGAAAAACGCCCCGTGGATCGAGCCCAAACCGCCTATGACAATCATCATTAGCAGCTGAATTGAAATCACAACGCTAAAGGTTTCATTGTTGAACGCCCCGGCATAAATCCCCATGAGCGCACCGGCCAAACCGGTAATGGCACAGGATACCGCAAATGAAATGGTTTTTGTCCGCGCCACATCCACGCCCATTGCCTGAGCCGATACTTCACTGTCGCGCACGGCGATAAAACTGCGTCCAAGCGGCGATCGCATCAGGTTGATGTATCCAAGGGTCGCCAGAACAGTAACCGCCAGAACCAACCAATAGAACTGGGATGGTGCCCCCCAACGATCAATCACATGACCAAAGACTTCGACGCCACCGATGAACTTGCCTGACACACCGCCGGTAATCGGTTCGGCGAGAACGATGATATCATCCATCAGAACGGACAGGGCCAAAGTAAATATCGCCAGATAAATTCCGTGTAATCGCAGGGCAGGGATAGCGATTGTTGCGCCAGCAATCCCTGTAAATATCCCTGCCAGAGGAAAGGCAATCACGAACGGAACACCGGCTTCGACCAGAATGACATTCGCATAACACCCAATGGCCAGAAATGCCGCATGGCCAAGGCTGGCTTGACCAGTGTGCCCCGTCAGGATCATCAACCCTAGACCGGCAATCGCCCATATCAGCACATTTGTCAGT
>JBPCWT010000313.1:0-3807 GCA_051009255.1 Ruegeria sp.
GCATAGACCTACACAATCGGCACGATGACTGAACACACAATGAATTCGCTTGGTCAACCGATTGGCTTGCCTGTCGCCGGTGTTTACCCTCGCTCTCGCCCTCCGTTTACGCAGATGAAAGGGCGCACTTGCTCGGTTGTGCAATTAGATCCAGAATTGCATGCGCCCGGATTACACCGGGCGTTTGCCCATGATTTCGATGGCCGCAATTGGACCTATCTGCCTTACGGGCCTTTCGAAACCGAATCCGAGTTCGCAGATTGGCTTGGAAAAAACTGCACTGGTACCGATCCTTTGTTTCATACGGTTCTCGATAACAATGGCTCGCCAATCGGGATGGCTTCTTTCCTTAGAATTGAGCCCGCTGTCGGAGTCATCGAGGTTGGGCACATCCACTTTTCGCCCTTGCTGCAGCGCAGGCCAGAGGCGACTGAAACGATGTTTCTGATGATGCGCAGAGTTTTTGAAGAGTTGGGGTATCGCCGATACGAGTGGAAATGCGATGCCCTAAACGCGCCATCGTGTCGCGCCGCTGAAAGGTTGGGATTTACTTTTGAGGGCGTCTTTCGGCAAGCCACACATTACAAAGGCCGTAACCGAGATACGGCATGGTACGCGATTATTGACAAGGATTGGCCGCGTATCTGCAGCGCGTTCGAAAACTGGCTGTCGCCTGAAAACTTCGATGATACGGGCCAGCAACGCGCCAAGCTGATGGCCCGCAAGGACGATTAGATTACTCGGCTATTTCAAACACCATCGACACGCTGGCCTCGACAGAGACTTCACCGCTTGCAACCGGCATGCCACCAGAGTCAGCCATCGACATCTCTGCCATTCTCATTTGAGGGCGCGGTCCGCCTCCGTGATCGGCGATCGAAATGATCTTTCCCAGAGTTACTTTGCTGGCCTGCGCCAACTGTTCAGCCTTGGTAATTGCATCAGCAACCGCCTCTGACCGCGCCTTGGCTTCCAACGGTTTGGGTTCCTGAACGCCGAAATTCAGCCCACCAAAATCATTGGCACCGTCCCGGATGACCGCATCCATGATCGTTCCCAACTGCGTCAGATCCCGAACACGAACAAATACCTGGTTAGACGCAACGAAACCCGTGATCTTTGGTGCCTCGACGCTTTGATTATGCCGACCTTCCCAGACTGGCGACAACGAAAGGTCGCGGGTTTGTACATCGCGAGCTTCAATGCCGGCCTGATCCAATCTGGCCAAAACCTTGGCAACTGCGTCAGACGTAGCCTGCATCGCAACAGAGGCTTCGGCATCCTGATTTGTGACGCCCAAACTGATGGTAGCCATGTCTGGCGCAACCTGCACGGAACCCGTTCCATTAACGGTGATGCGACGTTCTTCCGCATGCGCGAATCCGGTCATCGCCATGGCGAGAATTACAGCAAGAAAAGTTAACCTATTCAACGTGATATCTCCTGTTTCATTTCCGCCATGATTGATTGGCGAACCTTCGCCGGACAAGGGGAGAATTCGCCTTCTTCTTTCCCTCGGCGAGAACCTGCTTTAACCTCGTACCGTGAACGCAGCGCGTTTGCATCTATGCTGACAAATATGGTTCCGCCAAAAACATGAAACCTGCCTTTGCGCTGTCCTTTTCCTCTGAAGAGATTTCACTGCATCACCAATCAGATGGTGACTGGTTTTGCGTTGAAACCGTATCATTGGATACACCAGATCTGGATGCATCGATGCGGGGTCTGCATCAAAAGGCGTTTGCGCTGGAAAACGACCTGAGCTGCCAGGTTGTCATTCCTGAAGACCAGATTCGGTATCTGACCTTGGAATCTGAAGGGCTTGACGAACAAGCCCGCGCAAGCCTTGCCGAAAGCGCCTTGTTAGAGGCGACACCATACGCATTGTCAAAACTTGCTTACGACATAGCCTCGGATGACAAACGAACGTTTGTTTGTGCCGTAGCAAAGCAAACCTTGGAAGAAGCCACCACATTCGTTGTCGCACACGGCTTCAAGCCTGCGGTTTTCACGGCCAAACCTTCTGCAGAGGAATTCCCTGTTTCGCCAAGGCTATCAATTTCGACTGAGATTGAGGATGCCTCACCTGCAGACAAGCCTGACGATTTGGCAGGTGCAGCGCCAAGCAAACAAAATGCAGTTGAGGCAATCAAGTCGACAGAGGAATACCAAAAACACGCTGACTTTCAAGAATCGCCCGAGCGAGAATTGGTGTCCGATCCTGAAGAATTTCTCGTATCAGGTGAAACGGCTCCGGCCAGCGTTGAACAGGTCAACTCTGCCGAACCTGAAATGGGTTCCAATCCTTCCCAGCCGGCTGTCCATCCTATCGCCGAACCAGCAAACCCGGATACCTTTTCATCCCCACCTATATCTGGCGTCAGTTCTCGTTCTTCAGGAAACTTTAACTTCCTTTCTGGGAGGGAGAGCGATTCAGGCACGAAGCGATATGTGGTTCCAAGTATAGCAGCGGTCGTTGTTCTTGGCCTTGCGTTTGGTGCTTGGTCACTTTTGCAGTCAGACACCGATAAAGTTACCCAAGATGGTGAACCCCAAACCGCCTCTATTGACGACCCTCTGCCTGAACCAGAGCCGGTTAACACTTCCCCACCCAATGAGATACTGGCCGAGGCTCCCGAAGTAGAAGCGCTTGAACCGGAAGACATCACCCTTGCTGATCCGGTCGAGATAACAGCCCCGGAACCAAAGCTTCCTGACCCAGCAACTGTCGAAGTCGAGGAATCCATTCCCGATGATTTGGTGGCAGCAGAAACCGACGAGCCCGAGTTCGCCGAACCGTCGGAAATCAAGATCGAGGAACCTAGCCCGGTTGAACTGACAGCCGATAAAGCTGACCAGCCAACCGTTGCTGCACCAGACATCGCCGAAAACACAGAGCCCGCCTTTCCAGAACTGACCGCGACCGATGCCGCAATTCTCGAAGCGTTGAAAGTTGAACCCCAAGCGGTCGAACAAGTTGCCCTAGATCCGGACACCGAACGAAAGCAGTTTGTGGATGCAGGGGTTGTAGTCGATCCACCACTGCC
Source organism: Ruegeria sp. (assembly GCA_051009255.1). Taxonomy (GTDB): domain Bacteria; phylum Pseudomonadota; class Alphaproteobacteria; order Rhodobacterales; family Rhodobacteraceae; genus Ruegeria. Next base: position 3,048 of record JBPCWT010000313.1, read on the forward strand.
GCCGATTGCACCGTTATTGGCTGAGCCGGAAGACGATCTGTATCTAGCATCAATTGAGGCCTCAAATCTATCACAAGACGCTGTCGCCCTGCCCGATGTCTCAAGCTTTGATACTGATACGCCGGTTGAAACCGTAAGCCTACCAGCCCCGGCGGATAGTGTTTTTGAATTGAATGACAGTGGTTTGGTGGATCCAACCAAAGAAGGAACCCTGAACCCCGATGGGGTTTTGGTCTATCTGGGAAAGCCTTCTTCAATTCCTCCCGAGACTCCGGCAAGACCTGAAACCGAAACCGCCGAAGAAGAGGCTGGCCCTGGACTGGCCGCTTTTCGCCCCAAGCCCCGCCCGGAAAAACTTGTTGAAAACTTCGAGCGCACGCAATTGGGTGGTCGCACCCGCGATGAACTGGCTGGTTTGCGCCCAAAACAGCGGCCAGAGTCGCTTCAAGCCAAGGCGCAGGTGGATGAAACTCCGACGGCGCTGGCCGTCGTTCTGGTACCACGGCCAAAGGACCGGCCGGCCAGTATCGCCGCTGTAGCTGCAAGCGCCCGATCTACGGCCAGCAAACCGCAAGGCACCACGGTCGCAAAAACAGAAGAAGACAACATCGAGGGCAGCGCGCCGACCAGTGTAACACCAAAGATTCCAAGTTCTGCCTCTGTCGCCCGCCAAGCAACCTTGGATAACGCAATAAATCTGAGACGTTTGAACCTGATCGGCGTTTTTGGAACCCCAGCAAATCGCCGCGCGCTGGTTCGC
>JBPCWT010000314.1:0-3969 GCA_051009255.1 Ruegeria sp.
TGTGGCCGGATGATCCAGCAAGCCGGGCAACAGCGCGCTGGCTGTGTGCCGAAATGGTCGCGGGGTTCCATGCTTTGCGGGCGCAGTGTCCAATGCAATTGCTGCATTGCTGGCAGGGTTTTGACCCATCGCCCGATACGTTGGCCGATTTGCAGAGGGTCGAAACACTTTGGGATCATGCACGAACGATTTCAGGTGCCCAATTCGGCCCATTGTTTGGACGATATTCGCTGGCAGATGTTTTCTATACCCCAGTAGCCGCGCGAATTGTTGGATATGGGCTACCAGTGTCCGAGCCCAGCTTTGAGTACTGCCTGAACCTGCTCTCTGACGTTTCGGTCCGCCAGTGGCGCGCAATTGGATTGACTGTCGCGTATGACCCTTTTCCGTATCCGCAAAAACTGGGGACAAACCCTTGGCCCATCTCTGCGAAACCAATTGCCATACCCGTGGAAAGCGGGCCTTCGGTCAATGCCGCGTGCCCGTACTCTGGCAAGCCGGTGACGGATTTCCTTGAAATGGATGGCAAATGTTGGGGGTTTTGCAATCCAACCTGCAGGGACAAAACCGTGGCGGACCCCACCGCTTGGCCAAAATTCACGGCAATGATCGCGGACTGATCCTGGCTCCCGTTAACGCTTCTTAAACTGAGAACATGGCAGCAATCATCTGTTAACTACAAACAGGACAGCCATGATCGCCCGCGCCCACACCGTTGCGTTTCAGGGGGTTGATGCAAGCCCGGTAGAGGTTCAATGCGCGGTCTCGCCGGGGCTGCCAGCGTTCTCAATCGTCGGTTTGCCTGACAAGGCAGTGTCCGAGGCGCGGGACAGGGTGCGCAGTGCGCTGACGTCTATGGCCATAGCGCTGCCGTCGAAACGCATCACGATCAACCTGTCACCGGCGGATTTGCCCAAGGAAGGCAGCCATTTCGATCTGCCCATTGCTGTTGCCTTGTTGTCAGCCCTTGAAATTATCCCGTCTGACGCCGCTGAAAGCGCCGTGGCATTGGGTGAATTGTCGTTGGATGGATCGCTTGTGCCCGTCGTCGGCGCCTTGCCAGCGGCAATGACAGCCGCAGCCGAAGAGCGGATGCTTCTTTGCCCAAACGCATCAAGTGCTGAGGCCGCATGGGTGGATGCAACACAGGTTATCGGCGCAGGATCACTTGCCGACGTGGTGCGCCACTTTTCCGGGCAGGCCCCACTTTCCGCCGCTGTGCCCGGCGAGGTTGATCTGTTGCCCAACCCCCGCGATCTGCGTGACGTGAAAGGACAGGAAAGAGCGAAACGTGCATTGGAAATTGCCGCGGCAGGCCGCCACCACCTGATTATGATTGGAACGCCGGGATCAGGGAAATCCATGTTGGCGGCACGGCTTCCCGGTATCTTGCCGCCATTAACGCCGACCGAAGCCTTGGAAACTTCGATGATCCAATCGTTGTGCGGCCTGCTGGACGAAGGCGGCATCAGCCGCACCCGGCCATTTCGCGAACCGCATCACACGGCATCGATGGCGGCGATTGTGGGCGGCGGGAAAGGCGCGAAACCCGGGGAAATTTCACTTGCGCATAACGGTGTCCTGTTCATGGACGAGTTTCCTGAATTTCCGCGCACTGTTCTGGAAACACTGCGTCAACCCATCGAGACAGGCGAGGTCATGGTCGCCCGTGCAAACGCCCATGTAAAATATCCCTCCCGGTTCATGCTGGTCGCGGCTGCCAATCCTTGTAAATGCGGATACCTGACTGATCCATCCCGATCCTGTTCCCGCGCACCCGGATGTAGCGAGGATTATTTGGGCCGCATCTCGGGGCCATTGATGGATCGGTTCGATCTGCGGATCGAGGTTCCACCGGTTGCATTCACCGACCTTGATTTGCCGCCATCCGGCGACTGTTCGGCAACCGTTGCAAAGCGTGTTCAGCAGGCCCGTAACGTTCAGGCAAATCGCTTTCGCGAAACACCATCAGTGCGCCAGAACGCCGACGTCGAAGGTCGGCTTCTCGAAGAAGTTGCCGCGCCAGATTCCGAGGGCAAGGAATTGCTGTTAAAGGCAGCCGAACGGTTCGGGCTATCTGCGCGCGCATTTCACCGCATTCTGCGCGTCGCGCGTACGATTGCAGATATTGAAGGCGTCGACGATATCCGCAGAACCCATGTTGCCGAGGCGCTGAGCTTTCGGATCAGCACCAAGGTCGCGGTCTAAATTTTGGCCTCTATCGCCTTCCAGATTTGTTCGGCAACATTGGTACCGTTAAAGCGTTCAAGCTCTTGAATTCCGGTGGGTGAAGTGACATTGATTTCGGTCAGATAGTCGCCGATCACGTCGATCCCGACAAAGACCTGACCCTTTTCTTTCAGCAATGGACCAATCGCGGTGCAAATCTCCATATCCCGATCTGTCATTCCACTCTTTTCCGGCCGCCCGCCCACATGCATGTTCGAACGTGTTTCACCCTCGGCTGGCACCCGGTTGATTGCGCCCACAGGTTCCCCGTCAACCAGGATCACGCGTTTGTCCCCATTTCGCACGTCTGGCAAGAATTTCTGTACGATCAGAGGTTCGCGCGAAAACCCGGTGAACAACTCGTGCAGAGAGGTCAGGTTGCGGTCATTTGCATCCAACCTGAAAACACCGGCACCGCCATTTCCGTAAAGTGGTTTCAGGATAATGTCCCCGTGCCTTTCCTTGAACGATTTTATCGTCTGTAAATCACGCGCAATTGTCGTTGGCGGCGTCAGATCGGGGAAATCCAGCACCAACAGTTTTTCCGGATAATTCCGCACCCAGAACGGATCGTTCACAACCACTGCTTTGCCTTTCAGCCGGTCCAGCAGGTGTGTCGAAGTAATGTAATGCATGTCAAACGGCGGATCCTGCCGCAGCCAGATCACATCGAAATCAGACAGGTCCACTTCTCTCTCTGGCCCAAGTACGGCTGGATCTCCCTGTACGCGCTGCACGGTCATGTCGTGACCACGCGCTGTGATCCGCCCTTCCTGATACGACAACTGATCCGGGCCATAAAAGAACAACTGGTGCCCGCGTGCCTGAGCTTCTTCCGCCAGCCGGAACGAACTGTCGGCGTTGACGTCCACGGCCCCAATCGGATCCATCTGAAAGGCGATTTTCATGTCATGTCCCTCAATTGCACGACAAATACATGGCGCAGCAAGGCAGAGGGTTCAATGGTGTTCAGGCTAGCCCGAATGCGTTTTCAATAATTTTAATCTGCCCGGCAGAGTTCACCAACGCCGCATCAAACCGAACATCAGTTAACTGACCCATGGGCTCTCGTTCAAGAAACTGCGCTGCGGAATCGCAAATTCTGTTGATTTGCCGCTGGCTGATACGCGCGGCTGCCGTGTCAAACCCCGAGCTTTTCTTAACCTCGACAAAGACCAGCCCATAGTCATTGCGGGCGATCAGGTCAATTTCACCACCCGCACCGCGCCAGCGCCTGTGCGCAATGACGTACCCACGGCTTTCGTATTCCAAAGCAACCCGAAGTTCTGCCGATTGACCTGCTTGATAAGCAAGTGCACCGCGCGAAGTTCGGTCTACCATGTCACCCCCTTTCCCAACTTCAACGCCATTTGGTACATTGTACGGCGCGGCTGGTCATACATCTTAGAAACCAATTCTGCTGCATCACGCACAGAATGCGTTTCCAGTGCCATTCTCAAAGCTTCTTCTAGGTCAGACTGGTTAACGCTTTGCGAATGTGAGCGGTCCACCAACAAGACGATTTCGCCTTTGGTGATTTCCTGATCGATCCCGATCGCTAGTTCGGCAAGTGTTCCGCGACGAACTTCCTCAAACTTTTTTGTCAGTTCACGACATAGTGCGGCAGACCGATCGCCCCCCAGGACATCCGCAAGATCGGACAAGCAGGCGGCAACACGTTTGGGCGATTCATAGAAAACAAGCGTTCCGGGAACATCCCGCAATGCCTCGATTCTTGTC
>JBPCWT010000315.1:0-14250 GCA_051009255.1 Ruegeria sp.
CGGGCCGTGATATCCTTGACACGCTCGCCAACGCCGGCCTCTTCGGCCAGTTCGTCGATGCATTCCTGCTGAATCATTGTGCTGTCCATGTCGGCCAGCAGCATCTTTTTCCGACGCCCGTCGGCTGCTTGCACGATCAGGTCCACGCTCATCTGCTGCAAATCAGTCCAGACGTTCCAACGATTTTCGGGAATGTCCTGCAACGAAAACTCTGCCACTTCGTCAGGGCCAAGCCACACCACATCACCGCCGCCCCAGGCATTTCGCAACGACTCGACCAGTGCACCATCCAGCGATGGCGCGTCAGGGCTGGTCAGCAGGGTGGCAACGTACATTTTACATCTCCGGCATGCTCACCTGCGCATATCGCAGGTGCAGCATCTTCGCCAGAGGCAGATTGCCGTAGAGGGCGTTAACCCAGAATTCCGGGCAGTCGCAGACCATTGGCCCGCGCGCAATCCTTGGCGATGTCGTAACCCGCATCCGCGTGACGCCATACGCCCGAGGCCGGATCGTTCCACAACACGCGCTCCAGCCGTCGCGCGGCGTCTTCGGTGCCATCAGCGCAGATCACCACCCCGGCGTGCTGGCTGAAACCCATTCCAACGCCGCCGCCATGATGCAGCGACACCCAAGTCGCGCCGCTGGCGGTGTTGATCAACGCATTCAGCAACGGCCAGTCCGACACGGCGTCCGATCCATCCAGCATCGCCTCTGTCTCGCGGTTGGGGCTGGCGACCGAGCCGGAATCAAGATGGTCGCGGCCGATGACGACAGGTGCCTTCAGTTCGCCACTTGCCACCATTTCGTTAAAGGCCAGACCCGCGCGATGCCGATCGCCCAAACCAATCCAGCAGATGCGCGCGGGCAAACCCTGAAAAGCAATCCGTTCCCGAGCCATGTCCAGCCAGCGATGCAGATGTTCATTTTCGGGAAACAGCTCTTTCATCTTGGCGTCAGTTTTATAGATGTCTTCAGGGTCACCTGACAGCGCACACCAGCGGAACGGACCCACCCCACGGCAGAACAGCGGGCGAATGTAGGCCGGGACGAAACCGGGAAAATCAAATGCGTTTTCCAACCCTTCATCCAGTGCCACCTGACGAATGTTGTTGCCATAATCCAGCGTCGGCACATCGGCATTCCAGAAATCGACCATAGCTGAAACATGTTGCTTCATCGAAGCACGCGCCGCCTTTTCGACCGATTTAGGGTCTGTTTCACGCATTTCGCGCCACTGAGCCATGCTCCATCCAATTGGCAGATACCCATTGATCGGGTCATGCGCACTTGTCTGGTCCGTCACGATATCGGGCCGCATTCCACCTTCTTTCATCCGGCGGTAAATCTCGGGGAAAACTTCGGCCGCGTTCCCCAGCAGGCCCACGGACTTTGCCTCGCCCGCCTTGGTCCAGCGGTCGATCATCTCAAGCGCCTGATCCAGTGTGTCTGCCCGTTCGTCCAGGTACTTGGTACGCAGGCGGAAATCGATGCTGTCAGGGTTGCATTCCACCGCCAAGCAGCAGGCCCCTGCAAAAACTGCAGCCAGCGGTTGCGCGCCGCCCATGCCGCCCAAACCGCCGGTCAGGATCCACTTGCCAGTAAGGTCGCCGTCATAATGCTGGCGACCTGCCTCGGCAAAAGTTTCATACGTGCCTTGAACGATGCCTTGTGTGCCGATGTATATCCATGACCCCGCGGTCATCTGGCCGTACATCATAAGGCCTTTTTTATCGAGCTCGTTAAAATGATCCCAGTTGGCCCAATGCGGCACGATGTTCGAATTCGCAATCAAGACCCGAGGGGCGTCTTTGTGCGTGCGGATAATGGCGACCGGCTTGCCGGACTGAACGATCAACGTCTCGTCCTCTTCCAGGTCCTTAAGGCTGGCGACAATGGTGTCGAAATCGCTCCATGTACGCGCTGCGCGACCGATACCGCCATAAACCACCAACTCATGCGGGTTTTCGGCCACATCTGGATGAAGGTTGTTCATCACCATTCGCAACGGTGCCTCGGTCACCCAGCTTTTGGCGTTCAGCTCGGGCCCGGTTGGTGGATAGATATCGCGGGTGTTTTTGCGCGGGTCGCTCATCAGTGGGCTCCTTTTTCGATCAGTGCGCCCGAAAGGGCAAGGTCACGGATGCGCTCAAGCATTGTTGTCAAATGTGAACGCAGGGCGGCAGCGCGAACTTCGCGCCAGGTCCATGGCGGGGTTTCATCCATATAGGCGCGCTGTGCGATTTCCATCTGGATTGCGTGCAGCCCTTCGTCGGGTCGGCCATAATGCCTGATCGTCCAGCCACCTTTGAAGCGGCCATTCAGAACCGCCGAGAACCCGGTTACCCCTTGGGCCGTGTCGTGAACCGCTGCTTCGATAGCCGCATCACAAGTTGCCCCATTGTTTGTGCCGGTGTTGAAAATGGGCAGCTCACCGTTGAAAAGAAAGGGAATTAGCGAACGGATCGAATGGCAGTCGAACAGGATGGCGATTCCGTGTTTTGCCCTTACGCGGTCCAGTTCCTGTTCAAGGGCCGCGTGATAGGGGGCGTGATATGCCTGACGCCTCTCTTCGATTTCATCCTCCGACGGCTCTTGCCCCTCGGTCCAGATCCCCTGCCCGTCAAAATCGGTCAGCGGCACCAACGTCGTGGTGTTCTGACCGGGATAGAGCGACGCGCCATCCGGGTCGCGATTTGCGTCGATCACATAGCGGTGGACATGGGACTGTACCACGGTCGCATCAGGTAAAAGCCCCTTGTAGAGCCTTTTTATGTGCCAGTCCGTGTCTGCCAGTGCCTGCCCGTTGTCATTCAGCCGAGCAACGATACTCTCGGGAACATGGGTGCCGCCATGCGGTTGCCCCAACACAATCGGACCATCGCCGCGCTGTACGTCAAAGACCTGCATTACGTCAGTTCCGGCATTGGCGTGCCCACGGCCTGCAGGATCGACCCATCGCTTACCAATTGTTTCGCCGTCTCAAGTTCTGGTGCCAGATAGCGGTCTTGTTCTAGTGCGGGGATATCGGTGCGCACGCGTGCGATGACCTGTTGCAGTGGTTGGCTGGTAACCAGCGGCGCGCGGAATTCTATGCCCTGCGCCGCACACATCATTTCGATACCCAGAATATAGTTCAGGTTTTCGACCATACGTCCCAGGCGGCGCGCGCCATGGGCGGCCATTGACACGTGGTCTTCCTGATTGGCCGAAGTCGGCGTGCTGTCGGTGACACAGGGGTTGGCCAGATGTTTGTTTTCACTCATTAACGCGGCCGTTGTGACTTCGGCAATCATCAGGCCCGAATTCAACCCCGGCTGCGGCGTCAGGAAAGGCGGCAAGTCGAAACTTAACGCAGGGTCCACCATCAACGCGATGCGCCGTTGGGCAATGGCCCCAATCTCGGACAGGGCCAGCGCGATCATATCGGCTGCAAATCCCACCGGTTCGGCATGGAAATTACCACCCGAAACGATGGCATCCGGATTGGACAGAACCAATGGGTTGTCCGTGGCGGCGTTAGCCTCGATCATCAAGGTGTTCGCGGCCTGACGCATGACGTCCATGGCGGCGCCGGTAACCTGTGGCTGGCAACGAATGCAGTATGGGTCCTGCACCCGCGTATCGCCCTCGCGATGGCTTTCCCGGATGACGGACCCGTCTAGCGCCGCGCGCATGGCGCTGGCGGCCTCGATCTGGCCGCGATGTCCGCGCAGCGCGTGTATTTCCGGCTGCAGCGGAGCGGTCGACCCCATGATTGCATCTGTCGATGCAGCTGAAATGACCAGCGCATTTTGTGCTGCGCGCCATGCCTCAAACAAACCAGCCAGTGCAAACGCCGTAGAAAACTGCGTACCGTTGATAAAGGCGAGGCCTTCTTTGGGACCGAACTGAATAGGCTCTAACACGGATGCTTTCAGGGATTCTGCACCGGGCATGACTCGCCCGTTGACCTCTGCCTCGCCTTCGCCAATCACCACGGCAGTCATATGCGCCAGAGGCGCAAGATCGCCTGATGCACCAACCGACCCCTGTGCCGGGATAACCGGGGTGACACCGCGCGCCAGCATCTGCTGCAACAGCTCGACCAGCTCCCATCGGACACCCGAAGCGCCACGGCCAAACGACAACAGTTTGAGCGACATCATCAGCCGCGCCAGTCTGCGCGGTACAGCCTCGCCCACACCACAGCAATGGCTGAGGATAAGGTTGCGTTGCAGGGTCGAGGTGTCTTTGGCCGCGATCTTGTGGCTGGCAAGTTTGCCGAAACCAGTGTTGACGCCATAAACCGCCTCGTCACCTGCGGCAGCTTGGGCAATCCGGGCCGCGGCAGCCTGAACCCCGGTTTTGCAACCAGTGTCCAAAGCAATCGGCGTTTCCTGCCGGTAAATCTCGGCCAATTGCGTCAGCGAGACCTCGCCCGGCGTGAGCGTCAGAATGCTCATTCGGTTCCTCCGAAGATACGTTTGTGCAGAGGATTGAATCCGATGCGATACGACAGTTCCGCCGGATGCTCGACGTTCCAAACGGCAATATCTGCACGCAATCCAGGCGCAATAATACCAGTGTCTGACAGGTCCAGCGCCCGCGCCGCATTACGGGTAACTGCGGACAAGGCTTCCTCTGGTGTCTTCCTGAACAAGGTGCAAGCCATGTTCATTGTCAGCAACAACGACGTTAGCGGTGAAGACCCCGGATTACAGTCGGTTGCCAGCGCCATGGGCACGTTGTTCCGCCGCAGCAGATCAATCGGAGGCATCTGCGTTTCGTGCAGGGTGTAGAATGCACCGGGCAGCAGAACGGCAACCGTACCGGCCTCTGCCATCGCTACCACGCCCTCTTCATCAAGATATTCGATGTGATCAGCGGACAAGGCATTGTACGAAGCTGCAAGTTTGGCACCACCAAGGTTGGATAGCTGTTCGGCATGCAGCTTGACCGGAATTCCCAGCTCTTTGGCCACATCAAACACACGCGCGATCTGAATCAGGTCAAAGGCAATTCCTTCGCAAAACCCGTCAACGGCGTCTATCAGTCCTTCTGCATGGGCAGCGTGTAGTGTCGGGATACATGTTTCGTCTAAATAGGCGTCCGCCCTGTCCTTGAATTCCGGTGGAACGGCGTGCGCCCCCAGAAAGCTGGTCTTCACTCGGACAGACCGTTCCCGCTCAATTCGCCGTGCCGCGCGCAGCATTCGAAGTTCCGTATCACTGTCCAGTCCATAACCGGACTTGACCTCGATACAGCTGACACCTTCGGCCAACAGGGCGTCGACCCGTGGCAGGGCACCGGCCAGAAGATCATCTTCGCCTGCATTTCGAGTAGCGTTTACGGTCGACAGGATTCCCCCGCCCGCCCTTGCAATTTGTTCGTATGAGGCACCATTCAGGCGCATCTCGAACTCGGCCGCGCGGTTGCCACCAAAGACGATATGCGTGTGCGCATCTATCAATGCCGGTGTGATCAACCGATTCTGGAGATCCTGGCGGTTCCATCCGGCGTATTCGTCGGGAAGGTTTGACGACGGTCCCACCCAGGCAATTGTATTGCCGCTTACTGCAACAGCGGCATCCTCGATCATCCCATAAGGCGCGAGGCCGTCCATCATTGTCGCAATACGGGCGCTTTGAAGAACGATTTTTTTCGTCATGGCGATTCTTTTGGGCTCCCCCTGATCCTGAATTTTTCGTATACGGGTATAAATTTAAAGTCTACACAAAATGGATACCTGATGAAGATTCACGCCGAAACTGCCTTATTGGGCTCTGACTGGGTACAGGACTTGCTGGTTGAAATTGATGGGGCGCGGATCATTGGCCTTGAAACCGGGGCCGCTGCGGCTTTGGACGGCATACGTGTTGGCGTTCTGTTGCCGGCGCTTGGAAATCTGCACAGCCATGCATTTCAGCGCGCAATGGCAGGCATGACAGAGGTGCGGGCAGCGGGAAAAGAAAGCTTCTGGACGTGGCGAACGCTGATGTATCGCTTTCTGGACCGGCTGACGCCAGAACAGGTCGAAGCCATTGCCGCGCTGGTTTACATGGAAATGCAAGAGGCCGGATATGCCTCGGTCGGAGAGTTCCATTATGTCCATCACCAACCGGGCGGTGCACCTTACGCGCAGCTCTCAGAACTTAGCCAGCGCATTTATTCTGCTGCCGGTCTGACCGGAATAGGGCTGACACATCTGCCAGTCCTGTACAGCTATGGCGGAGTACAGCAAGAGCCGCTGTCCGGCGGACAGTTACGTTTTGGAAATGACGTAGAACGTTACCTGCGCCTGGTGGAAGAGTGTCGCGTACTTGCGCCAAACGTGAATGCCGATACCCGCGTGGGCATCGCCCCGCATTCATTACGGGCAACGTCACCGGATGATTTGCAACGAGTTCTGGCACAGGCACTGGACGGGCCGGTGCATATTCACATCTCGGAACAGCTCAAGGAAGTTTCAGACGTTGAAAGCGCGATGGGAAAGCGACCCGTTGCGTGGCTGCTGGACAATGCCGACGTGAATGATCGTTGGTGCCTGATTCATGCCACCCACATGACCGATGATGAAACGCGCGCACTGGCGCGGTCCGGCGCGGTGGCCGGGTTATGCCCCATAACCGAGGCAAATCTTGGTGACGGTATTTTTAATGGCAAAACCTACATCGAAAGTGGCGGGTCGTTTGGCGTCGGCTCGGATTCGAATGTGCGAATTTCCCTGACCGAAGAGCTGCGAACGCTGGAGTATTCGCAGCGCCTGCGGGACATGGCGCGAACTGTTCTGGTTCCGTCCGAAGGATCGGTTGGCCAAACGCTGTACACCGGCGCGGCAAGGGGCGGCGCACAGGCGCTTGGCCGCGACGCCGGAGAAATCGCCGTTGGTCGGCTGGCCGATCTGGTTGCCATCAATCGCGAGCATCCGACACTGTGCGCCTTGCAGGATCATCAGCTACTGGACGGGTTGTGCTTTGCCGCGTCCGATTCCGTGGTCACAGATCTTTGGTCCGCTGGACGACACATGGTTCAGGACGGTCGGCACATCGCGCGCGACGCGATCATCAGCACCTACAAATCACATATTTCCAAACTTTTGAGCGACGTTTGATGCAATTATACCCAGCATTAGAGACAAAATGAGTCAAAATACCGAGACCACGAGCTTTCGCGACATCAAGCGGACTGTGCTGGAGCGTATCCGGTCAGGCAAGTGGCGTCCGGAATCGCTGTTGCCCAATGAACAGGAACTTGCGGTCGAGTTTTCCTGCACCCGAACAACAGTAAATCGGGCGCTTCGGGAACTGGCCGAGGAAGGTTATCTGGAAAGGCGACGCAAGGCCGGTACGCGCGTGTTGAGCGCACCGCAAAGACAGGCGCGTTTCACCATCCCGCTGGTCCGCGACGAGGTCGAGGCGTTGGGCGGTTCATATCGATATGCGCTGGTGTCATCGGAGTTGCAGCCCGCCCCGGAATGGCTGAGCGCCCGTCTGGTTCTTGGGGAAGGGCAACAGGTAATGCATGTGCGCTGTATGCATTATTCCGGTAACACACCATTTCAGTACGAAGTTCGATGGATCGTGGTGGACAGTGTGCCCGAAGTGGCGCAGGCCGATTTTTCAAAGATCGGTCCAAATGACTGGCTGGTGCAAACCGTTCCATTTACCAATGTCGAGTTAGCCTTTCTTGCCAGTCGGGCCGATGAGTCCCTTGCCGGATTTCTGGACTTGCCCGAAGGCGAACCGGTTTTCACGGCCGAGCGCATTACATGGCTTCAGGGTCAGCCAGTTACATTTGCCAAGTTCTACTTTGCTGCTGGCTACCGGATGACGACACAAATCTGATTACCTTTCAAAATTGTGGGCCTCGGGTCTTTACCACCTGTGTAATCCGTTACAGTTTCATGCGGGCAAGACCCTGTCGTTTTGATTGGATTTGAAAAGGAAAACCGGGATGGCCAATCCGCTTTACGACCATCTGTTTGGCGTTCACACCGGCAAGGAGACACCGTTTCTGCATCTGCCGGATGGACAAATCATCACGCATGCCGGATTTCTGGATATGACGGCGCGAATATCCAACGCCCTGTCAGGATTTCGCCTGGAGGTCGGGGATCGGGTCGCGGTCCAGGTCGAAAAATCTCCCGAAGCTCTGGCCTTGTATGCGGCCTGCGCCCAATCGGGTTTGATTTTCCTGCCGCTTAATACTGCCTATACAGTTGCGGAACTGACGTATTTTATCGAAAACAGTGGCGCAAAACTTGTCGTTTGCGACAGTGGAAAGGAAGACGAGCTTTCCGCCGTCGCGCAGCAGTTCGAGGCCAGGCTTGAAACCCTGAATGCGGATGGGTCGGGCAGCCTGATGCGCAGGGCGCTGGGCATGCTTACAGCGTTCGAGCCGGTAAAACGTTCGTCCGAAGATCTGGCAGCGTTTCTCTATACATCGGGAACGACAGGCCGCTCCAAGGGGGCGATGTTGACGCAGGCCAACCTGTTGTCCAATGCAGGCGCACTGGTTCAGGAGTGGCGGTTCACAAAAGACGACGTGCTGTTGCACGCTTTGCCGATCTTTCACACACATGGGCTGTTTGTGGCAACAAACGTAGTATTGGCGTCTGGCGGGTCGATGATCTTTTTGCCAAAGTTCAATCAGGACGACATGTTGCGCCTGATGCCCAAGGCCACGTCGATGATGGGTGTTCCAACTTTTTACACCCGTCTTCTGGGCGACGATCGGTTCACAAGCGAGCTAACCGCACATATGCGCGTTTTCATTTCCGGCTCCGCCCCTCTGTTGGCTGAAACGCACGAATTGTTCGAACAGCGAACCGGTCATCGGATTCTTGAACGCTATGGCATGACCGAAACGAACATGAACACCTCGAACCCATATGACGGCGAACGACGTGCGGGTACGGTAGGGTTTCCACTGCCGGGGGTCGAGCTGAAGGTCACCGACCCTGAAACCGGTAAGCCCCTGCCGCAAGGAGAAATCGGCATGATCGAGGTACGCGGCCCAAACGTGTTCAGGGGCTATTGGCAGATGCCGGAAAAAACGGCGGCGGAACTGCGCGAGGATGGGTTCTTTATCACTGGCGATCTGGGGCGGATCGATCAGGACGGATATGTTCACATCGTCGGGCGTGGCAAGGACCTCATCATCTCGGGCGGTTACAACATCTATCCCAAAGAACTTGAGGTGCTGTTGGATGATCAACCCGGCGTACAGGAAAGTGCTGTAATCGGCGTGCCACATCCCGATTTCGGCGAGACTGTTGTGGGTATTCTGGTGCCAGCAAAGGATCAGGCCCCGGATCTGGATGAAATCATGGCCTCGGTTCAGAACAGCCTTGCCCGGTTCAAACATCCGCGCAAGCTGATCCTGCTGAACGAACTGCCACGCAACACCATGGGCAAAGTGCAAAAAAATATTCTGCGCGAAACCTATGAGGACATGTTCACCTGCAACTGATCATCATGGGATCAGCGGAACCCGTCCATTGTCGGTCAAAATCCAGCAATCGCGGCCTTCGAACACCGCGGTTGTCAAATCCCGCCCAAAGCCGGCCCCGGAATCAAGATTGACGCGATTGCCAAGGTGCTCGGCCTGTTGTGCCGGTGTATGGCCGTGGACAACCAGCCAGGGATGCGACCGCGTGTCGTCCAGAAAATCGTGACGTATCCAGACCAGATCGTCCTCTGATTGCTCCTCCAAGGGCAGGCCGGGCCGAATGCCCGCATGGACAAACAACAAATCGCCGTGTTGATGATAGGTTGGCAAGTTACCGAGAAACTCCAGATGCCCTGGCGGGACTGCTTTCCTTGCCTGTTCATGCACTTGGAAAATGCGGTCGCCGTCTTTTACGGTGACTCCATAGGACTCCAATGTTTTCACCCCACCGATCCTTTCGTGAAACCAGTGGTATCCCACCAGAAGACGCGCGTCGTTTGTCGGATAGTCACGCATGAACATGGCGAACATCCGGTCGTGATTGCCCAACAGTGTGATCCAGTTTCGACCGGAAATCCGGCCTGCAATCAATCGATCCAGAACCCCGCAACAGTCTGGCCCACGATCAACATAGTCACCCAGAAATACAATCTGCGCGTCCGGGCCGCCATCCGCCTCGATACGGGCCAGCGCGATATCCAGCTGATCGGTATGGCCGTGAATGTCGCCAACTGAGTAAATGGGGCTTTGCATCTGGTCTGCTCCTGTTGTCGTGTGGCCGGTTCTAGTGGGCTGACCACGGGGATGGAAGAACAAGCCTGGAACAAAATCGCGATAGGATCACGCCACCCGAAACGTCCGGCGGCGTGAAACTTTGAACGAATTTGAACGCTTCAGATAACGTCAAACTCCAGCGGTTTGATTTGCGTGAACAGACCTGTCTTGGCCAGTTGCGCCTGAGCGTCCGCCGGGACCGGCTCGTCCACGTACAGCAAAGCAATCGCTTCGCTGCCGGGTGCCACCCGGCCCAACGTAAAGTTGGCGATGTTCACTCCGTGATCCCCCATCGTGCGACCCAATGCGCCGATAATTCCGGGAACATCCTCGTTGGTGGTATACAGCATATGCGCCCCGACCTCTGCGTCGATGTTGATACCCTTGATCTGGATGAACCGAGGTTTGCCATCGCTGAAAACGGTGCCGCCAATGGAACGTTCACGCTTGTCCGTGACGACCGTTACCTTGATGTAACCCTCGAATACGCCGGACTTGTCCTGATTTGTGGTCGAGATTCTGATGCCGCGTTCCTTGGCCACGACGGGTGCCGAAACCATGTTCACCTCGGGGTTTGATCTCTTCATGATTCCGGCGACAAGCGCACAATTCAAGGCTGTCAAGTTCATCTCGGCTGCGACGCCGTCATACAGGATATTGATTGCCTTGATCGGCTCGTCCGTCATTTGGCCGACAAAACTGCCCAGATGACCGGCCAACTTGATCCACGGCCCCATTACCTTGGCTTCTTCGGCGGTGACGCTGGGCATGTTCAGCGCGTTTTCGACGGCCCCAGTCAGCAAGTAATTTGAGATTTGTTCAGCAACCTGAAGCGCCACGTTTTCTTGTGCTTCGGTCGTCGCGGCACCCAGATGCGGCGTGCATACAACGTTTGGCAAGTTGAACAGCGGATTGTCCTTTGCCGGTTCCACGCTGAATACGTCAAAGGCCGCGCCCGCAATGCGACCCGATTGCAGCATCTCGGCCAGCGCCTCTTCGTCGACCAGACCGCCGCGGGCACAATTGACGATGCGGACACCGGGTTTGGTCTTGGCCAGGTTTTCGCGGCTAAGGATATTGCGTGTCTGATCGGTCAGGGGAACATGCAGTGTAATGAAATCCGCCCGCGTCAGCAGCTCATCCAGTTCGACCTTTTCCACACCCATCTGATCAGCTTTTTCCTGACCCAGATATGGATCGTATGCGACCACCTTCATTTTCAGGCCCAGCGCGCGTTCGCAGACGATACCGCCGATATTGCCCGCGCCAATCACGCCAAGGGTTTTGTTGGTCAGTTCAATCCCCATGAACTTGGACTTTTCCCACCTGCCTGCGTGGGTAGACGAGCTGGCCTGGGGTATTTGCCGTGCAACGGCAAACATCATCGCAATGGCGTGTTCGGCGGTCGTGATCATGTTGCCGAACGGGGTGTTCATTACGATCACGCCTTTTTTCGAGGCCGCGTCCTTGTCCACATTGTCGGTGCCGATCCCGGCGCGACCAATGACTTTCAACCTGTCGGCCTTTTCCAGGAGGGTTGGTGTCACCCTCGTGGCGGATCGAATGGCAAGGCCGTCATACTGGCCGATAATCTCGGCCAGCTTTTCCTTGTCCTTGCCGATTTCGGGCAGGAAATCCACATCAATGCCGCGGTCACGGAAAATCTGAACGGCGGTTTCGCTGAGTTTGTCAGATACGAGTACTTTAGGGGCCATTATGCTTGGTCCTTTGGTTATGTCGGAGTTGGCAGGTTGATACCAGCCTTAGAAACAGTGTGGCGTTTGCCGGGCATCAACCCGGCAAGCATTTCAGGTTGCGGCGCCTTCCGACGCAATCTCGGCCTCAAAGGCCCATTCAAGCCAGGGCAGCATCGCCTCGATATCCGAAGTTTCGACAGTGCCACCGCACCAGACGCGCAGGCCTGCCGGGGCGTCGCGATAGGCACCGATATCCAGCGCGATGTTTTCGGATTCAAGCCGCTTGGCAATTGCCTTGGCAAATCCTGCGCCATCCTGAAGCCGGTCATCTGTGAACTTCAGACAGACCGACGTGTTGGAACGGGTCGCGGGATCATCCGCGAGGTTTGCAATCCAATTGTGCCGGTCACAGAATGCGTGAATGGCACCTGCGTTGGCATTTGCCCGGTCGATAAGCCCCTGAAGACCACCGACCGAACGCGCCCAATCCAGCGCAAACAGATAATCTTCGACTGCCAGCATCGACGGGGTGTTGATGGTTGCACCCGTAAAGATACCTCCATTCAGTTTACCGCCTTTGGTCAGGCGGAAAATCTTGGGCAGTGGCCAGGCTGGAGTGTAGCTTTCCAACCGTTCCACCGCGCGCGGGGACAGGATAATCATCCCATGGGCAGCTTCACCGCCCAGAACCTTCTGCCAGCTGAACGTGGTGACATCCAGCTTGTCCCACGGAAGGTCCATCGCAAAAGCAGCACTGGTGGCATCGCAAATGGTCAGTCCCTGACGCGCGTCCGCGATCCAGTCACCGTTGGGAACCCGAACACCGCTGGTTGTTCCGTTCCATGTAAAGACCACGTCATTTGCAAAGTCGACCGTGTCCAGATCGACGATCTGGCCGTAGTCGGCGGTCTTGACCTTGGCGTCGATTTTCAACTGCTTGATCACGTCAGTTACCCAGCCGGACCCAAAGCTTTCCCATGCCAGCATTTCGACCTTGCGCGCGCCCAACAGCGACCAAAGCGCCATTTCGACAGCACCGGTGTCCGAGGCAGGAACAATCCCGATCCGGTAATCTGCTGGAATGCCCAGCACTTCGCGCGTACCTTCGATCGCCGCCTTTAATTTGTCCTTGCCAACAGCGGCCCGATGCGAGCGGCCCAAGGCAGCGTCGGAAAGTTCACTCAATTCGAATGTGGGGGGTTTGGCACAAGGGCCAGAAGAAAAACGCGGGTTGGCCGGCCGCGTCGCCGGTTGTTCAGTACTCATCTGTATTATCCTTCCAGATACTCGCCCTTCGTTGGGGAAGGGTGTCCCACGGACCGGCATAAGCGGGCTTGGGTAATACTGCAAGGGCGACCAGGTTTGAGAACGGCGACAATACAAGGGTGATCGACCTGTTTGCGGAACAGAAGTTTCCGATTGGAACCTGTCGCGCAAGCCGGGTTGCACATCCAGAGCAATCAGGATTTGCTTGGGCTTTAAAGTGGCGTGAGGGTTAGCGATGAAGGCTGAAGGGTTTTTAAAGGGAAGACCGGTTTCGCTGCATGTTCTGGATTACGGGCTGTTCCGGGTCCACGCGAACAACAGGGTCATCGGGATTTGCGGGTTTCTGATCCAAACCGACAGAGGCGAGGCCGCCATCGTCGACACCGGGTTCCCTAAAAAATACTCACAAGACACCAAGGCAGCGTCGGACGAAGATCGCCTGTTTGAATTTGGCGAAGTGTTAGAGTGCAGCAAAACCAATTTGCCTGTGTCACAGTTGGCCTTGGCCGGGATCAGCCCCAAAGAAATCAACCTGCATATCCTGACCCATACGCATATCGACCATATCGGAGGTCTGGCTGATTTTCCGCATGCGCCGATCCTTGTTTCAGCGACAGAACGTCGTTTGCCAAAACCGCTGTACTGGCGAGGTATTCAACCCGTTGAGTGGCCGGATCAGACCTATCTGGTGATTGACGGTGATGTCGATATCGGTCCGGGCATTCGCATTCTAAGTGTACCGGGTCATTCACCCGGCCAACTGGCCGTGCTGCTGGAGCTTCCTAAAACCGGGTTCGTGATCCTGACAAGCGACGCGATCTCGCGCCCGGCAGAGATTGACGAGAAATTCGCGGGGTCATGGAACGAAACGCTGGCGATTGAAAGCGCTGACAGGTTGATGGCTTTGGCAAAAGAACAAGATGCTTTCGTGATCTACGGACATTCCCCCGAACAATGGCCCACCCTCAGGAAAGCCCCCAAAGCATATTTTTGAACACGCTCGACTAGCGCACATCCCTGCCCTGATTAAGGATGATGACGTTGCCGCTGGAAACATCCCCTGCCGGTGACACCAGAAACC
>JBPCWT010000316.1:0-7394 GCA_051009255.1 Ruegeria sp.
TTCGCGCTGCATGAAAACTTCGTAATAACGCGCAATAACGGCCGAGCATTCAAACACGAGCCCAAGATTTGCCGTCGTAAATCCGTCCGGGTGGTCGCAGGTCAGTGTCAAAACATTGGTGCGCCCATCCGAAAACGGAAGCGGCATGGCAACGTAATCGGTTGCGCCCTTGGCCCGCAAATCCTCCATAATCGGGAAACTGTTGTGGGGATTGTCAGTGTTCAGCCGCTGGCGAACACCGCCTAGCCCGTTCGAGACATGCCGAAGCGGGCTGTTGGTAAATGCAGGATGCGAATGAATTTCATAGGTCGGGGCAAAGGTCGAAATCTCGTCAGCATCTTTTTCCCAGACATAATGTTTACCGGCGATCAATGGATGAAGTGACCAGACAAGAATGCTGAGCCGCTGAATTGCAATCCCGTGTTCCAGCATCTTTTGCGCCAGCGCCTGCGTGAAATCCTCGGGGGTATCAAATGCACCTGCGCCGCGCATCAGCCAATCAATCAAGGGGCCGCTAATGTTGCCATCGTCCGAGTCGCGCAATTGGTTGTCACCAAGGTCGATCCGCGAATAGGCATCGGGGGAAAAGCCGACATGGCTTTGAATTTCCGCGCTTTCCGGCAGTGCGTCCTCATAAGCCCAGACAGAATTCGACAATCGCTCGTCCTTTAGGACAATATCCCGATAGCAGGCCGTTCCTTTAAACGGACAAAATGTCTGCAGATCCGTCTCGCCGCTAAGATCCGCGCGAACGTCTTCGCGCGGAACGTAAATCGTTGGCGGTAATCGCGTCTCATACATCACCTTGGCGTTGTGGCTTTCAGCCAGCAGGATGTTTTCGCGATAGATGGCGATGCGGCCATTCAGCGGCTCGATGGAAATACCATAGCCTTTGGTTTGTGGCGCGGCGTGGACGTTCATCAACAAACTCCGTTGCCCGGGTTCCTATATGATGGGTCCTTGGAGGCCATTTTCCAAGGGGCGAGGCAAGGTTTTTCCAGTTCGGGGGGTTATTGATGCGCCCTTGGTCAGATCATTTGAATGACATCTTTCTCGATCGCCAGCATTTACCCCTTTTTTGCGATGTTCTTGACCAGCAAATCGCTGACCAATTGGTTGCCTAGGGTATCCCGCAGTCGTTTGATCCGTGTGGCGCCTGCGGCCTCATCACAGTCGGCGGCGCTTCTGCCAGAGATCGTCGCCTCTATCTGAGCGCCGGATAACACTTCGTCGTCCAGCCGCGACTCTGCCAGTACCGACAGGGTTTCCATTGCGGCAGGCGTCAGTTTGAAATCCATGTTGTTAAGGTAAACAGTGTTTTCTTCGCGGCTGATCAACAGTGAAGTGACCTGAATTCCGGTTCGCTCGATCTGTGCCATGCGCCGGTTCAGCAACACCAACATTACCAGAAAAACCAACGCTGCGATCAGCATCGCGCTGGCAAAAATCAACAAAACAAAAATCACCACCCGATAACTGGAAAGGGTGTCCGCAAATGCGGTGCCGGATTGTGCCAGTATTTCCAGCAGACGGATTTCTGCCTGAGTCGTCAGGTCGCTTTCCACGAATAGCCGTTCAACCCGTGCGTCAAATGCGTTTGCGTCGGGTAGCGTCCAAAACAGAAACCCCGCCGTAATTGCCAGAATAACTATGATTACCGCAATCCCGACACCAACCAAACGCGCGCCGGAACGTCGTGTGTCAGAAACGGAGATAGAATTTTCCGGCATTTGCTTTCCTCTGATCCAAACCTTCCGGCCCGAACACCGAAAGAACGTTTAACATTTGCCAACCGGATGCCTGCAAGCGTTTCTTGACCTCTTTGGTCGCCGGGCCTTTTGAGCATTTGGAAACCTGCATGACACCATAGTGAAGGCGCAGAGGTTTATCCCGTTTTGCCTTGTAATCGGCATAACATTCCGCTGCTGAAGCAGCGGTTCCCAAAGATATCAGGGCTGCGCAAACGATAGAAGTGAGGATCTGTATCATGGGCTGCATCCTGCGCATGGCGTGGCGCGATATTCAATAACCATAGGGCCTTGCGGGTACTGATATCAGATAACAACTGGACGATATTGCTTGTCGCACGCACGGCAGATCAGGTTCAGCACATGAAATTCGCGATCCGTCGCAGGGTCGCTGGCACAGCGGAAAGGACCCACCTCATGCACAAGAAGTTCATAGCCCTGATCGTCGCCGCCGCAGTCACAGTAACCGGACTTTCAGTGTCCCGGGCGCAGGCCGCCGATGCTCACGACATCCTTGGCGGTCTGGCGGCAATTGCCTTGCTTGGCGCAGCAATCAAACGGTATTCCACGAACACCCGGCCCGCCCACAACCAAAATGTCAGCCGCTACAGCGATCACGCGTACAACGCCCCGAGCGTTCAGCCTCATCGAAACCAAACCAACCACATTCGACCATTGCCTGAAGCCGTTAAGCGCTATGACTTGCCCCAGCGGTGCCTGAAAACGTTCGATACCTATTCTAACCGGCGTCCGCTACTTGGGACCAATTGCCTGAACAAACATTACAAACACGCCGCAAAACTGCCTCAGGCCTGCAAGGTCGGTTTCTGGAATGGCAAACAGGTCAAGCATGCATTTGAACCCGCATGTCTGCGCCAGAAGGGATATCGCGTGGTTTACTGATTCATAATTTCGAGCAGAAGCGGCGCCAGAGAAGCGCCGTGCCGAGGGGGCAGCTTATGCTGCCCTCTCTTTTTTGCTTGCACCATTTCACGAATCCCGATTTTCCAAAGGTATGAGTTTACCTACCGATGAGCTGGAACAGGCGCTGAAATCCAGGGGCTACGTCAGAATTGCCGGCGTGGATGAAGTGGGACGAGGGCCCTTGGCCGGGCCGGTCGTTGCGGCGGCCGTCGTTCTGAAACTGGAATTAATACCGGATGGTCTGAACGATTCCAAGAAACTAACGGCAAAACGCCGCGCCGTGTTAGAGGATCTGATCCGGGAAACAGCAGACGTATCCGTTGCCGAAGCCAGCGTTGAAGAGATCGATGAGTTAAACATCCTGCGCGCTTCGCATCTGGCAATGGAACGCGCGGTTGCGGCCCTGAACCCTGCGCCGGATTATCTGCTGATAGACGGAAACATGATTCCACAGCACCTGAAACAGCCCAGTCAGGCGGTAATCAAGGGGGATGCCCGATCCGTGTCCATTGCGGCGGCCTCAATTGTGGCAAAAAATTGGCGCGATCGGCTGATGGTGGATTTGGCGCAACAGCATCCCGGATATGGCTGGGAGACAAATGCCGGATATCCGTCAAAACAACACCGTGAAGCACTGCAAGATCTTGGTGTGACCCCACACCATAGACGTTCATTCAAACCCGTACACAATATCTTGTATCAAGAGTAAATAGTAAGTCTCTGATTCAAAAAAGAATTTGACGGCGAATCAGGTTTGACTCATCCTTGTCTCAACCAAATGAGCGCAAAAGCGCCGTGGAACTTGAGGCAGAGAAATGACAACTACAAAGACAAAGGGCGCAGCCGCGCTCCCTTTAAGCACGATTCTATCTGGTGACTGCATCGAAGCGATGAACAGTCTGCCCGAAGCGTCGGTAGATCTGTTTTTTGCAGACCCGCCCTATAACCTGCAGCTGAAAGGCCAGCTACATCGGCCGGACAACAGCCAGGTAGACGCGGTGGACGATCACTGGGACCAGTTTTCCAGCTTTGCCGTCTATGACCAGTTTACCCGCGAATGGCTGAAGGCCGCACACCGCCTGCTGAAACCCAACGGTGCGATCTGGGTGATAGGTTCATACCACAACATATTCCGGGTCGGATCGGCATTGCAGGACGCCGGGTACTGGATTCTGAATGACGTGGTCTGGCGAAAATCCAACCCAATGCCGAATTTCCGCGGCAAACGTTTTACCAACGCGCATGAAACAATGATCTGGGCCTCAAAATCAGAAGGCGCCAAGTACACCTTTAACTATGAGGCGCTGAAGGCGCTGAACGAAGGTGTTCAGATGCGCAGTGATTGGGTTTTGCCGATCTGCACCGGTCATGAACGGCTCAAGGATGAAAAGGGCGACAAGGCGCATCCGACGCAAAAACCGGAATCGCTGCTTCACCGTGTCCTCATCAGCTCGACCAATCCGGGCGACGTGGTGCTGGATCCATTTTTTGGCACCGGAACGACAGGTGCGGTTGCAAAGATGCTGGGCCGCGAGTTCATCGGTATCGAACGCGAGGAAAGCTATCGCAAAGTGGCCGAAAAACGCATTTCAAAGGTCCGCAAGTTTGATCGCGAGGCATTGGAAGTCAGTGCCAGCAAACGTGCGGAACCGCGCGTTCCGTTCGGACAGCTGGTCGAACGTGGCATGCTGCGGCCGGGCGAGGAACTGTATTCCATGAACCAGCGTCACAAGGCAAAGGTTCGCGCAGACGGAACCCTGATCGGCGACAACATCAAAGGTTCAATCCATCAGGTAGGAGCGCATCTGGAAAACGCGCCGTCCTGTAACGGCTGGACATATTGGTGCTTTAAGCGCGAAGGAAAAACGGTTCCGATCGACGTGCTTCGCCAACAGATCCGGGCGGAAATGCACAACTAGTTTCACTTAAACCGCCGGTGCCTGTGGCCTGACACATGGCACTAAACCTTGCCCCGCCGGGATCGGCGGGGTCTTTTGTTTTGCGCCGTGCAATGTTTGGATGTTTTTGAAGACCCCGGGCGTGAAACGAGGGAGCCACCCATGGCAGATACCAGTGCAGCACCATCGCGTTTCCAAAGGCTGTTCATAACGCAGCCAGAACAATACGATCTGGACAACAAATACACTCAGGCAACGCTAGAGCGGCACAAACGCGAAGGTCTTGAACTGGCAGTGCGCGCGCGCTGGATCTCGATGGCGCTGATCGCGGTTTTTCTGATCTATGTAAACCCGCACTGGGAGGTTGTGTATTATCAATTCATCATCGCGCTGATCTGTTTGAATGGCTGGTTCATTCGCAGGGCAGGTCGGGTTGGGCAGTCGCGGGCAGAACTGCTTTTGATCTTTGTGGATTTGTTAATCATGACCTTGGGCATGGTCATCCCCAACCCGTTCAGCGACGATATCCGACCGTTGGCGATGCAGTACCGGTTCGACAATTTTCAGTATTTCTTTTTCATTCTGGCCGGTGGAACGTTGGCCTATTCCTGGCGCACAGTTATTGCCATTGGCACCTGGACGGCCGGCATGTGGACCGTCGGCTGGATCGCGGCGTGGTGGTTTTCGACACCAATTCCGGAACTGTCCGAACGCGCCGCACAAGCCTTTGCCGGATACCCGGACGTGGCCGAGATGATGGATCCTAACAGTTTCATGATCCACATGCGCATTCAGGAAGTTATCGTTTTTGTGCTGGTGGCGGTAACCCTGGGTGTGTCCATCCGCCGGGTAAACCGCCTGTTGATGACCAACGCAGGGCTGGAACGTGAAAGGGCGAACCTGTCGCGGTATTTTTCGCCTAATGTCGTCGACGAGCTTAGTCAGAATGACGAGCCGCTAAAGCAGGTACGCATGGAAAACGTGGCTGTTTTGTTTATCGACATTGTGGGGTTCACCAAGTTCGCGGCCGGGCGCGACCCGTATGTCGTGATCGAAGTTCTGCGCGGGTTCCATGCCCGGATGGAAACCGAGGTGTTTCGACATTACGGAACGCTCGATAAATATCTTGGCGACGGGTTGATGGCCACTTTTGGAACACCCGTTCCGACGCAACGGGATGCAACCAATGCGCTGGCCTGCGCCCGATCCATGATCGACGTTGTCGATCGGTGGAACACCGAACGCCGAAGAGCAGGTGAGACGGAAATCAATGTTGGTATCGGGGTGCACTATGGCCCCGTCGTATTGGGGGATATCGGGGCAAACCGATTGGAATTCGCAGTGATCGGCGATGCGGTCAATGTCGCGGCCAAACTGGAAGCCAGCACCCGCGACCACAATGCCCGAGTGATCATTAGCGACGAGTTACAGGCACAAGCCCGAAGCGAATCCGAAGAAGGGGACGAGTTGTTATCCGTCTTTGCCGTGCACGATGATCAATCCGTGCGTGGTGTTGAAAAACCAATGAAATTCTGGGCAATAACGTAGAATTCGACCTGGACCTGAATAACAGCCGCTTATTTGCCCGGCGCAGGATTGAGTGCCTTGTTGTACAACCTCCAGTCCGTGATTTCGGGGTAGTACTGTTGTCGCCACGCCCGCACCCGAGGATTCATGACGCGCCGCCAGACCGGTGGTATCATCGCCGCAACTGTCATGACCGGATAGCCATAGGGAAGCTGGGGCGCGGCGTCTTCGGAATGGTGCTGCAACAATGGAAACCTGCGGTTAGGCTTGTAATGATGGTCCGAATGGCGCTGCAAGTTGATCAGCAGCCAGTTCGAGGCTTTTTGGGATGCATTCCACGAGTGCCTTGGACGAATGTGTTCGTAATTGCCCTCGCCCAGATGCTTTCGGGTCAGGCCGTAGTGTTCGACGTAATTGACCAGCTCTAGCTGCCAGATTGCAGTTCCTGCCTGCACCAGAAACAGCGCCAGCCCTGACCACCCGCCAAGCAACATTGCCAACAACACCATGAATCCCTGCAACCCAAGATAGCGCCAGAACGGGTTCGCGGGATCAGTCCATGGCCTGTCATTGCGTTCAAGTTTCTCTCGTTCAGCCCGGAAGGACGAGATCAGGCTTTGGCGCAGGACACGTGGGTAAAACCTGTGGAACCCTTCATTGTAGCGCGCCGTTACCGGGTCTCTTGGTGTTCCCACATACCGGTGATGAACGAGCAGGTGTTCAGACCGAAAGTGGCAGTAAAGGACCATCGCCAAAAGGATGTCACCCAACCATCGCTCAAACCGGCCGCTCTGATGCATCAATTCGTGACTGTAGTTAATGCCGATCGTGCCCGACAGAACGCCCATTCCGAAAAACAGGGCGAATTTTTCTAACGAGCCAAGGTGGTGAGTATGCGTTGAATACCAAATCAGGCCAAACAGAGTGACAAACTGAACTGGCACCCAAATCTTGGTCAAAAGAATGTGCCAACCCAGATCGTCATCCGGCGTCTCGGGGTCCGCGTTCTCTATGTTCGGGCCAGCCAGCCTGTCGAGAACCGCAAACACCCACCAGGTCACCAAGGGAACTAGGATCAACCACCAGCCACCGACAAAAGCGCTGATCCAGATCAGCGGCACCAATAAGATTGATATCCAATATGGCAGCGCTGCTTGCCAACGCGAATGTGACTCTGGGTCGATCATCATGAGGTTCGCTTTGTTTTCCCCACATTAGCCGTGACGCGGTTGGTTTCCAATTGACCCGGTCGGCTGCGCCACAGATCGTAGGCCTTGCGCATTACAGTTGGAAGAGC
>JBPCWT010000317.1:0-4786 GCA_051009255.1 Ruegeria sp.
CCAAGATCAGCCAGGCATGCGATGTTTCGGGTAATGATATCGTCCGGCTGGTTGGAAAACACGGTTTCAAGAACTTCGACCGACAGTCGCCCCGGAGACAGATCAAACTCATCCAATTCCCATTTCAGGCTGTCGACGAGGGCCGGATTTCGAAGCTCATCCGCAGAGAAATTGACGCCGACACGCGGAATAGCCAGACCTGCATCGTCCCATGCCCGAACTGCTGAGAACACGTGCCGGCGCATAGACTGACCAAGTTGTTCCATCAATCCCGATTGTTCCGCAAATGGCAGAAAGACATGTGGCCCTAGTGTTCCCTTGCCGGAATGTTCCCAGCGGGCCAAGGCCTCGAACCCTGTTATCTGGCCGGTTTCGGTTGAAATTTGCGGTTGAAACCAGGGGCGAATCTCTTCTGTCGTCAGGGCTGCGCGGAACTCTGCCTTCAAATCAGCCCTCAGGGCGGTTCTGCGCTTTGTTTCCAGTGTGTACGCCCGGATCGTCGAGGGGCCGTTCCTTGATGCCTCGACCAAGGCGGCGATTGCGGCCTCAAGCCATTCAGCAGCGGTTTCGCCCGACACTTTGTCGGTCACACAAAACCCGATTGAGCAAGAGGCAAATATGCTTGTGCCCCTGACGTGAACGGGTTCTTCGACCGCGGATTGAAGCCGCCCGGACAACGAAATGGATGCCTCTAAGTCCAGATGCGGTGAAGGTCTAAGTGCAAGGGCGAATTCGTTTTTGTCGATCTGCGCGGCGATATCACGGCTGCGAACGATGGACATGGCCCTTTCGCGACAGCGCGACCAAATCACCTCGGCCGTTGCTTGCCCGTATTGGTTCGAAATCTCTGAAATGTTGTCTATCGAAAAAACGATGCAAACGGAATTTGTATCGGTTGTCGCTACGGAGGTGAAAAGGGATTCCAATTGCTTGTGAAACTGGTCTTTGGGCATCAGTTGTTTGGCTAGGCCGTTCTGGTAATTGGCCTGCGGGTTCCAATGGCCAAACGCCCCGGCCCCGGCAAAGATCAGCGGTACCCCCAAGGCAACCGTCGCCAACGCCACCTCTCCGCCCAACCAGAACGACGCCAGACTAAGTGCGGGAACAAAGGCCAGAATGGGTGGCCCGGTCAGAATTCCAAGAAGCTTTTCACGGACTTGGGAAGATACGATTTCTGCGCGCATCGGGGTCAACAGCCTTAAGCTTGGGCATCAGCACAGGTCGACCGTAGGAGAACGGTATGAGTCAGTGGTTAACGTAAATGCGGAATTTGGTCTGAATTTTCGTCATTTTGTCTGGGGTTGATCGCCAAACCCCCGAAATCAAACAGTTTAGGGTCCAGCAAATGCGAAGGCCGGGCGTTTGTAAGAGCACGGAACATGACCTGTCGGCGACCCGGCGAATTCTTTTCCCATTGGTCCAAAATCTGCTTTACCTGCTGGCGCTGCAAACCGTCCTGACTGCCGCACAGATCGCAGGGAATGATTGGATAGTTCATCGCCCTGGCAAATTTTTCACAATCGGCCTCTGCGACAAGCGCGAGTGGGCGATAGACAAACAGATCACCTTCTTCGTTTACCAGTTTGGGCGGCATGGTCGCCAGACGCCCGCCGTGAAACAGGTTCATAAAAAAGGTTTCAAGGATATCGTCGCGATGGTGCCCCAGAACGACAGCAGAGCAACCCTCTTCGCGGGCAACACGATACAGGTTTCCGCGGCGCAGGCGCGAACACAATGCGCAATAGGTTCGGTCCTGAGGGACCTTGTCGACAACGATGGAATAGGTGTCCTGATACTCGATCCTGTGCGGAACGCCCATACGCTCTAGAAACTCGGGCAGTACAGTGGCCGGGAATCCCGGTTGACCCTGATCAAGGTTGCACGCCAGCAGGTCGACCGGCAGCAAACCCCGCCACTTCAACTCGTGCAGCACAGCCAGCAAAGTGTAGCTGTCCTTGCCGCCTGACAGGCAGATCAGCCACCGTGCGTCCCGTTCGACCATGCCGTATTGTTCAATCGCTTCGCGCGCCTGTCGCACGATACGTTTGCGCAACTTTTTGAACTCGGTTGTCGAGGGCGCGCCAGTAAACAGCGGATGAATATCGTCGGCTTCGTCGAACATGGCCCGCCTGTACAGGACTTGCAAAGACCCGGCAAGAGTTACGCCCGCGTGTCAGCCAACCAGTCTAGAAAGGATCGCCTCGGTGTCCAGGCCCGCGACCGACCCCGGCACGCGCCCGCTGTCCCCGGCTATTCGGGTTGCTATAAAAGCATCTGCAATTGGACCGGGAGCATGACGCAGTAGAACAGACCCCGTCAACAGCAGCGCCGTTCGTTCCACGAACCAACGCGCCTCGGCTTCGGGCGGCAGATTGGGCCAACGCCCCTGATGTTCGTGCAAGGCATGGTCAAATCGGTGGTCCGCGCCGACCCCGGCCGCAAGTTCGGTTTGCAGTACTTCGGCTGCCAGTGGTTCTCGTGCGAGGCTGCGCAGGATATCCAGACAGATGACGTTGCCGGAACCTTCCCAGATGCCGTTCAAGGGTGCTTCGCGATAGATCAGAGGCATGAGAGTGTCCTCGACGTATCCCATTCCGCCCAGCACCTCCATCGCTTCGGCAGCGACAATGGGCCAGCGCTTGTTGGTATAGAATTTGGCCAGCGCGACGCCAATGCGTGCAAATGCCCGATTTTCCGGCCTGTTGCCGTCAAAGGCTTGCGCAACCCGCATTCCCAAGGCCAGCGCGCCTTCCCAGTCCAAGGCCAGATCTGCCAGAACTGCCCGCATCAGGGGCTGATCGATCAATCGGCGTTGAAAGGTGCTGCGATGACTGACCCAGTGGTGCGCCTCGGTCAGGGCTGCGCGCATCAGGCCAGCCGGGGCCATCGCCGTATCAAGCCGCGTGTGGTGCACCATTTCAATTATGGTGCGAATACCTGCACCCTCGTCGCCCAGTTGATAAGCCAAGGCGTCGTGCAATTCGATCTCGGACGACGCGTTGGACCGGTTCCCCAGCTTATCCTTGAGGCGCATGATATGGATTGCGTTCCGTTCGCCCTCCAGCCATCGGGGCATCAGGAAACAGGTCAGGCCACCGGGCGCTTGTGCAAGGGTCAGGAACCCATCTGACATTGGGGCCGAGCAGAACCATTTGTGACCCCTTAATCGCCAGTGACCGCCATCCCGTTCAGCAGTGGTTGCGTTCGCGCGCACGTCCGAGCCGCCTTGTTTTTCAGTCATGGCCATACCCAACGTCGCAGATTGTTTTTCAGCGATTGGGCGGGTCGCAGGGTCATAAGATCGCGCCAAGAGCTTTGGGCTCCAGTCCGCAGCAATCTGTTGGCTGGCCGTCACTGCAGGCACCGCTGCATAGGTCATTGTCAGCGGGCAACAATGTCCGGGTTCAACCTGACTGGCGAGATAGACCATCGCTGCGTGCGTGGTATGCCCCCCGGCTTGTCCGTCCCAAGCGACAGAAGCATAGCCAGAGGATTGGCTGAGTCGCATGATCTGATGATAGGCGGGATGGAATTTTACCTCGTCCAGACGGCGACCGCCCGGGTCAAACAATCGAAGTTCTGGCGGGTTGCGGTTTGCTTCGCGCCCTGCTTCGCGGATTTCGCGTTGTCCTAATGCGCGACCATATTCAGCAAGATCGGCGCTGCGTCCTCCAGCCCATCGGGCGCAGTCCCGAAGAACTGGGTCAGACGCCCACAAATCCAGATCAACACGTTCAGGTGGTTGATTGTGAACGTCGTGGGTCGGCAAGTTGCTGCGGGTTTGAGAACACATAAAGACCTCGAAACTTGATGCGCCAAGTGTTTCGGAGGATATGGCAACTGGTCAAGTTTGACGGTCCGTCAGCCGGGATCATTGCGGGTCTTCTGAGTTTTCCGAATTGATATCGGGAACGGGGTCATATCCGTCGCCGCCCCACGGGTGGCACCGTCCGATGCGTCTGGCAGCCAGCCATGCACCCTTGATGGCCCCGTGTTTTTCGAGGGCTTCCAGAGTATAGGCCGAGCATGTCGGCTGATACCGGCAATTGAAGCCAACCCAGGGGGAAAAGATCAGCCTGTATGCGCGAACAGGCAAGGCGAGGATATTGGCGAGAAATGTCACTTGTTGTCCGCGTGCAGCTTGCGCAGTGCATAACGCAGATCGCCCATCAAAGCGTCAAACGGACGGTTGGCCGTATCTTTGAGCCGCCCGATGAGAACGTAATCCCAACCATCGCGCCCCAATTCGGGCAGCACTGCCCGTGCTGCTTCGCGCAAGCGTCGTTTGGCGCGGTTGCGGGCTACGGCATTGCCGACTTTCTTGGAGCAGGTGAAGCCGACGCGGATACCCGGGGCCTCTCCTGTGGGGCGCTTGCGACCCTGAACCATCATCGACGCCGTACCCTGCCGCCGCGCGCGCGCGGCCTTCAGGAACTCGGTTCGGTTTTTCAAAATGGTAAAAGAATCGATTGCGCAAACGGAAGCCGCCGAGGGCTTGTCCCCGGGCTGGTCACTGCCATCCTCAGGGGCCTCCGGCGGCTTCATGTTCATCAGAACCTTTGTCGGTGGGCGTTCTACGCGCTCAGCGACTTGCGGCCGCGTGCGCGACGAGCATTCAGGATCTTGCGACCGGCCTTGGTGGCCATGCGCGCGCGGAAACCGTGGCGGCGTTTGCGAACCAGGTTCGAAGGCTGATAGGTGCGTTTCATCGCTCCGTCTCCAATCTATGCGGTCGGGTGCAGCGCGGATTCGCCTGCCCGTGGTGTTCGAAGCCCGTCCTCTACTG
>JBPCWT010000318.1:0-14559 GCA_051009255.1 Ruegeria sp.
GGCCCAGTTGTTGCACGTTCTGTCCCAAATGCGCCATTTGCTGGGCCAATGGCTCTGCCATTCGGGCGGACCGGCTGGCGGCACGCAGCGACAGGAACAACATGAGCAAGATCAAAAAAATCAGCGCAAGACCGGTCAATGCAGCCAGAACCATGGGGTCTTCTATTGTGTATTCGTTGCCTGCAATCTTGATCATCTTACTTCGCTTGTTCTTGTTTTGTTTCTTCTTGCATATCGTCCAGAGGCCTTGGGATCAACTGCGGCCAAACAATCGCTCGATATCGGCCAGCTTCAGCTCCACATAGGTTGGGCGACCATGGTTGCATTGGCCGGAATGCGGTGTTGCCTCCATCTCGCGCAGCAGGGCGTTCATTTCCTCAGCCCGCATTCGGCGACCCGAGCGAACAGAACGATGACAGGCGACGCGGCTGAGAATCGCCTCGATCCGCGCTTGCAAGGTCTGGCTTTGGCCCTGATCGGAAAGTTCGTCCAGAATGTCCAGGATCATGGCCTTGGCGTCGACTTCTCCCAAAATGGCCGGGGTTTCGCGCACAGCGACGGCATTGCCGCCAAATGGTTCCAGTGTCAGCCCCAAAGCGGACAGTTCATCAGCAATATCCAGCAATCGCGCCAGATCGCCCTGAGAAAGCTCTACGATTTCCGGGATCAGCAACGCCTGCGCCGCAACACCTTTTTCGGCCATCTGCTGTTTCAGTTTTTCGTAAACCAACCGTTCATGGGCGGCGTGCTGATCCACGATCACCATGCCATCTTCGGTCTGGGCAATGATGTAATTCTCGTGCACCTGTCCCCGCGCCGCGCCCAGCGGCAGGTGTTCTGCCGTCGAATTGGGATCAGGTTCCACAACCCGGTCACCTGGTGCGGCAGGATCCACAAATTCGCCGCTGTAGTCCTGTGCCAAATCGGCAAAGCCGGGCGCCTGCGCCCGAAATGCCGCCTGTCGCGCGGCCTGCGACGGTCGATCCATCTGATAGACCCTCGCCGCCCCCTGACCCGTCGGTTCCGGTGTCATCGCACCCAATGTTGCATGGGCCACTGTCGTCGATGCCCGGTGCCCCGCATCCGCAAGCGCATGTCTGAGGGCCGAGACAATCAGACCTCGAGCAAGACCGGGATCACGAAACCGTACCTCGGATTTTGCGGGGTGCACATTCACATCCACCAATGTTGGCTCGCAATCGATAAACAAGGCTGCCGCCGGGTGACGGTCGCGGCTAAGGAAATCAAAATAGGCCGCCCGCAGCGCCCCTGTCAGCATCTTGTCACGTACAGGCCGCCCGTTGACAAACAGGTACTGCGCCACCGCAGCGCCGCGTGAATACGTCGGCAGCGCGGCATAACCATATAGGCGCACGCCTTCGCGCACCGCATCAATTTGCAGGGCGTTTTCCGCAAACTCACGCCCCAGAACTTTTGCAAGGCGAGCGTGCAGCGCGTCAAACAGATCGCCATTTTCACCGTCGGCGCGAAACACAACGCGCCCTTCACCGCCGCCTGATACATCCCGCAAAGTAAACGTGATCGAAGGTTCTGCCATGGCAAGCCGCTTTACCGTGTCGCCAATGGCCTGAGTTTCGGCGCGGTCAGTGCGCATGAATTTCAACCGTGCCGGTGTTGCAAAAAACAAGTCCCGCAACTCCACCACCGTGCCCGCGCGCAGGGCCGCAGGCTTCACCGGATCCATCTGGCCACCGGAAACGCGGATCGACGCCGCCTCGTCCCCCGGCGCCCGGCTGGTGATCGTCAATCGCCCAACCGCGCCCAGCGATGGCAGCGCCTCTCCGCGAAATCCAAACGAGTGGATATTCAGCAGATCGGTTCCATCAATCTTTGATGTAGCATGACGCGCCAGCGCCAATGGCAGATCCGCGGGGGCTATTCCGCATCCATCATCCGTGACCCTGATCAGAGTCTTTCCGCCATCGGCGATGTCCACGGCAATACGCGTCGCACCGGCATCAATGGCGTTTTCCACCAACTCCTTCACGGCCGAGGCTGGGCGTTCGACAACTTCGCCTGCAGCGATCCGGTTTATCGCCGCCTCATCAAGCTGCCGGATAACAGGTCGATTTTCGCTGATATTGGGGTTTGCCTGCGACATACCGCTAGACCTAGCACAGGCTGGCGCGATTCTGCCACCAGTTTGCACGATTGTTAACGCATGTCAGAAAACGCTTCGTCCGGCCAATTGAAAACTTCTGCTGCTTTGGCAGCAGAAGAATTAGGGGTTGGCCGGACGAGCAGTGGTGAGTGGTGGTGAGTGGTGGTAGTCATCCAAAATTCGGTTTGGAAACGCGTAGCACAGGCACTGATCCAAATCAGTCAGAGTTCTGAACACACAAGATCTGAGCGGTGATCAGCCGATATCCGACACTATTTGGCAGCAAGAATGCGCCGATTCAGGCCTGACTGGGCGCACCAGCGCGTGTACGACAAGGCCCAAAAACGGCTGCAAACGCCAGAATTATACCAGACATCGTGGCGATCATTCCTGCCGCGCTAACCGCGTCGGCACCCCCCAGCCACAACGGGCCGTAACCGGCCAGAACGTATCCCAGAACCGCCGAAGCCACGGCAAACACGACGCTCCATGTAATTTGCATTTCTAACCGGTTGGTCATCATCCGCGCCGCCGCCGGCGGACAGATGAACATGGCGATCACGATGATCGACCCAACGGCATCAAATGCTGCAACGGCTGCGATGGCGGCGGTGATGACCAACGCCATTCCCAACAGGTTGGCGCGAATGCCGATGGTGCGCGCGAACCCCTCGTCAAAGGTCGATATCTTAAGCGGTCGCCAGAACAGCCATGTAAACAGCGACACGCCCAACAAGGCCAGTGCCATGCGATGCAGTTCTGCCGGTAATCCGCGCAATGCTTCGATGTCAAACAACGAGGACCAGCCAGTCGCGTCCAGCCAGATCAGGCTTTCCAAATTGCCATAAAGCGCATGTTCAACGTCAAGATGCACGGTCGACGTGTCGGTCTGTTCCAGCAGCAGAACACCAGCCGCAAACATCGTGGTAAACACCACACCCATTGCCGCCCCGGGCTCAATCTGTCCCAATCTGCGAATGGCTTCGATCATGACAACAGCCATAACAGCCGCGCCCGCGGCCCCAAACATCATGGGCCAAGTGGAAATCGCGCCCGTCAGCAGAAAGGCGACGACAATACCCGGCAGCACAACGTGGCTGATTGCGTCGCCAATCAGTGCCTGTTTCCGCAACACCAGAAAATTGCCGGGTAAGGCGCAGGCGACTGCTGCAAAGATACCGATCAGCAGCGGTGTGAGCGACAGGGGGACAAATTCTTCGCCGGTCATGGCTGCACCTCTTGCGGGCCACCAATTCGGTGATCGATTTCGTCAATCTGATCGCGCGTCAGCACTGTTTCGATGTCGCGCAGCCCGTCATACAGCGCGGCTGTCGCCTCGTGCGCGAGGTCCGAGCGCACCACTTCCCACCGTTTTTCGTCGCGCAATGCCTTGGCCGCGCGGGCCTTGCCGGTTTCGGTCGCCACGCCATCGGCACGCACCAGATCCGCAGCCCGCAACAGGCGCAGGGTCAGCGGCTCGTAAATCTGCTGACCCTGCGCCAGCGCCAAAAGACCTTGCCGCAAGTGAACGCGGCGCTGGAAGCGCAGGTGCCGCAACACGGCCGCCAGAACACCCCGCACCGGCGCAAAAAACAGCGAGAGCGCAAAAAAGCCAAAGCTGACCAGCACAATTATCGGCCCGGTCGGCATGTTCGGTGCCGACGCTGATAGGGCTGCACCCAGATACCCTGCCAGACCACCGGCCAACCCGCTTAGCAAAACCACATAATCCGACCTGTCCGACCAGAAACGTGCAGTTACGGGCGGAATAATCAACAAGGCCACGATCAGGATCAGGCCAACGATCTTCAGCCCAACCACAGTCACAGCCATCACCAGCCCCATCATCGCCAGATCGATGCGACCAACGGGCAGTCCGCGCGCGGCTGCGTATTCAGGATCAAAGGCCACCATCATCATCGGGCGGCGGATAAGCATGACCAACGCCAGTGTCGCGGCGCCGCCAAATGCGATGATCAGCGCATCGATCCACAACATTCCGGCGGTTGACCCCAAAAGGAAACCTTCAAGCCCTGCCTGCCTGCCCACACCCAGTTTTTGGATGATCGTCAGCAACACGATGCCAAAACCAAAGAACACCGATAGAACGGCACCGATTGCCGCGTCCTCGGCCAGCCTTGTCCGGTTGGTCAACCAGTTCATGCACAAAAGCCCGATCCACGCGGAAACCGCGGAGCCGGCCAGCAAACCAATCAGGTTTCGCCCCTCGCCGCCCAGCGCGACCATTACCATGAACGCAATGCAGACGCCGGGCAAAGTGGCATGACTGATCGCGTCGCTGACCAGCGCGCGCTTGCGCAGGAACAGGAACGTTCCCGTGACACCTGCCGAAATACCCAACAGGGTGGCACCAATGGCAACCAGCGTGGCGTTATAACCAAGCTGAAGGGTCAGGGCATCCCAAAGCATGGATTATCCCAAAGCGTGAGAAATCTGATCAATCTGGGCCGTTGCCAGTCGACCGCCATACGCGGATTGCAACGTTTCAGCGGTAAACGCCTCGGCCACGGGGCCTTCGGCCACCTTGCGCGTATTGATCAGGAATACGTTGTCGAAATAATCGGTGACCGTTGCAAGGTCATGGTGCACGACAACAACTGTCTTGCCGGCCTTTCGCAGCGATTTCAGGACCGAGATGATTGCCTTTTCCGTGGCCGCGTCTACCCCGGCGAACGGTTCATCCAGCAGATAAAGGTCCGCATCCTGCGCCAGCGACCGAGCAAGGAAAACCCGTTGCTGTTGGCCGCCTGACAATTGCCCGATCTGTCGGTCTGCAAAATCGCGCATTCCCACTCGGCTCAGGCAATCCATTGCCTTGGCCACGTGCCGCGCCCTTACACGGCCCAGCAAGCCCAACTCGCGATACAGGCCCATCTGAACCACATCCAGAACACGCGTCGGAAAATCCCAGTCCACGCTTGCGCGCTGCGGGACATAAGCAATCCGCGATCTCTGGTTCTCCAGAGGTTTTCCAAAAACCGTCACCTGCCCCGAAAGCGGTTTGACGATACCAAGCGCTGCCTTGAGCAGTGTGGACTTACCCGCCCCGTTTGGCCCGATGATCGCTGTCATCGCACCGGGACGTACTGTCATATCCACCGAAAAGACGGCCGGTTTCTGACTGTAGGACACGGTCAAACCACGAATGGCCAACGGACTGCTTTCCAGGGTTTCCGGTGAAACGACTGAACCTTCGCTGGCTGCCAGTTCAATCATGTCTCAGAACCCCGCCGACAGCTTGCCGTCCATCCCGCGATCCGGCGCGTCGGCACCCAGAGCCCCGGCAATTACGGTGATGTTGTGATCCAGCATCCCAAGGTAGGTGCCTTCATAGGTGCCGGGTTCGCCCATCGCGTCTGAAAACAGCTCGCCCCCGACCTGAATGTCATGACCTTTTGCCGCTGCCCCTTCGATCAGGGCGCGCATGGAACGATCGGATACCGAACTTTCGACAAATACGGCTGTCAGACCGCGATCGACAATAATGTCCACCAATTCGCCGATCCGGTTCAAACCGGCCTCGGACTGCGTCGATATCCCCTGAATTCCAAGGACTTCGTACCCGAACTCCTGTCCGAAATAACCAAATGCATCGTGGGCTGTGACCAGCACACGGTTTTCTTCGGGAACTGCCGACAGCACACTTTTCGCATAAACGATCAGGCGGTCCACATCGGCAAGGTGTTGTTCTGCATTCGCGGCAAAAAGATCTGCCGCCTCAGGCCGTGCTTTGGTCAACGCGGCTTGCACCTCGACCACTACATCACGCCACAGAACCGGGCTCATCCACAGGTGCGGGTCGTACTTGTCTGCATAATCGTCATGCGCTTGCAGCTTGGATTTGTTGACACCTTCGGCCACGGCCACAACATTTCGCTTGCGGTCCAGATCGTGGAAAAAGCCCTCCATCTGTGCTTCGAGATAGAGCCCATGCCACAAAATCAGATCGGCACGCGTCATGGCCACGATGTCGCTGCGGGTCTGGCGATAGGCATGCGGGTCGACGCCCGGCCCCATCAGTCCCTTGACCTCGACCTGATCGCCGCCAACCTGCCGTGCCGCATCCGCAATCATGCCGGTTGTAGCGACCACTTTAAGTGGTGCTTCAGCCCAGCCTGCAACAGGCAGCGCGGCGGCAAATGCCAGAACCGCAAGAAAAGTGCGACGAATCATTTCCGACCCCAATTTGGTATCCTTTGAGAATGAATATGCGAACCATTCGCAATTAAGTCAACGCTATTGCGAATTAATCGCAAGAAAACGCCTATTTTGTCCATTTGGTCAAAAAATTACGTAACGAAAGGCCGGTGCATCTTCCATTCCGGGTCAGCACATGCGATTTTGGCACAAACCTCCCAAAGGAAGCGAGAATGGAAACGCAGAGCCTTGAGCGCACCGCGCATCTGCCGCAAGTTACCGAACCCCGTAACCCCGGTATGGCGCTTGATCTGGATTGGGTGCGAGCGGTGCAGGCCAACACCTCGGCCATCGAACGCCGCGCAGCGACCCTTCCGGGCCGTCGTTCGGTCAAAAAAGATTATCAGGCCGCGTGGTTGTTAAAGGCGATCACAATGATCGACCTGACAACGCTATCGGGCGACGACACAATAGGCCGGGTGCGGCGACTGTGTGCCAAGGCCCGTCAACCGGTTGCGCCTGCTGTTTTGCAGGCGTTGGGAATGCCGCCGATCACCACCGGTGCGGTCTGTGTTTATCACGACATGATTGAAACAGCGGTCGACGCATTACGCGGAACCGGTATTCCGGTTGCTGCAGTGTCTACCGGCTTTCCTGCGGGTCTGTCTCCCTTTCACCTGCGCGTGGCCGAGATCGAGGAAAGCGTAAAGGCCGGTGCAGAAGAAATCGATATCGTAATCTCACGCCGCCACGTTTTGTCAGGCGACTGGCAGGCGCTGTATGACGAGATGAAGGCGTTCCGCACGTCCTGCGGTGATGCCCATGTCAAAGCGATTCTTGCCACTGGCGAGCTGGGATCCCTGCGCAATGTCGCGCGGGCGTCGTTGGTTTGCATGATGGCAGGGGCGGATTTCATCAAAACCTCGACCGGCAAGGAAACCATCAACGCCACCCTGCCCGTGTCATTGGTTATGATCCGCGCCATCCGCGATTACTATGATCGCACAGGCTACCGCGTTGGGTACAAGCCCGCGGGTGGCATCTCCAAGGCCAAAGATGCGCTGGTTTATCTGGCGCTGATAAAAGATGAACTGGGCGACCGTTGGCTGGAACCTGACCTGTTCCGTTTCGGCGCTTCGTCTTTGCTGGGCGATATCGAACGGCAACTGGAACACCATGTCACCGGCGCCTACTCTGCCGGCTACCGCCACTCCATGGGCTGAGGACAAGAACAATGACAGTCAAAGAGATTTTCGAGACCATGGACTATGGCCCTGCCCCCGAAGGCGCTGCCGAGGCGCTGGCCTGGCTGGTCGATCAGGGCGACAAGTTCGGCCATTTCATCAACGGCGCGTTCACAAAACCCGGGAAAGGGTTCGAAAGCCGCAACCCCGCCACAGGAGAAGTGCTTGCAACGCTGACTCAGGCAAAACAGGCCGAAGTCGACAACGCCGTTTCAGCAGCGCGCAATGCTCAGCCAAAATGGGAAAAGTTGGGCGGTCCGGGCCGCGCGCGTTACCTTTATGCGATTGCGCGCCTGTTGCAGAAACATTCGCGCCTGTTTGCCGTTCTGGAAAGCATGGATAACGGCAAACCGATCCGTGAATCCCGTGACATCGATATTCCGCTGGTACAGCGCCATTTCTATTTCCACGCCGGCATGGCGCAATTGATGGAAAGCGAACTGCCTGACGCCGAAGCCCTGGGTGTTTGCGGTCAGATCATTCCGTGGAACTTTCCGCTGCTTATGCTGGCATGGAAAGTCGCCCCCGCATTGGCCATGGGCAACACAGTGGTTTTGAAACCTGCCGAGTATACCTCGCTGACCGCGCTATTATTTGCGGATATCTGCGTGCAGGCCGGGCTGCCAAAGGGCGTGGTCAACATCGTCACCGGTGACGGTGCCGTGGGCGAGATGATCGTTGCATCTGACGTGGACAAGATCGCCTTCACCGGCTCAACCGCAGTCGGTCGTCGCATCCGCGAGGCAACGGCGGGTTCTGGCAAGGAACTGACGCTGGAACTGGGTGGCAAGTCTGCCTACATCGTCTTTGACGATGCCGATATCGACTCGGCCATCGAGGGGCTGGTCGATGCCATCTGGTTCAATCAGGGTCAGGTCTGCTGTGCCGGATCACGCCTGCTGGTGCAGGAAGGTATCGCCGACAGGTTCCACGACAAGCTGCGGGCGCGGATGGACAAGTTGCGTATCGGCGATCCGCTGGACAAGTGCATCGATGTCGGCGCGGTTGTCGACCCGGTCCAGTTGCAGACCATCAAAGGCATGGTCGAAAGCAATACGGCCGGCCGTGTTCATCACGCGGCCTGCGATTTGCCCGAAAACGGCTGCTACTACCCGCCCACGCTGATCTCGGGACTGGAAACCAGTGATCCGCTGATGCAGGAAGAAATCTTTGGCCCGGTGCTGGTCTCGTCCACTTTCCGTACGCCTTCCGAGGCTGTCGAACTGGCGAACAACACCCGTTACGGGCTTGCCGCGACGGTCTGGACTGAAAACATAAACCTTGCGCTGGATATCGCACCCAAACTGGTTGCGGGGATCGTCTGGGTCAATGCCACCAACCTGTTCGACGCAGCGACCGGGTTCGGCGGTGTCCGCGAAAGCGGTTATGGTCGCGAAGGCGGCTGGGAAGGGCTTAGCGCCTATACCCGACCAAAAGGCAAATCAAAACCGCTGGCAAAGCTCGACACCGTAATGGGTGAAGGCGCACCGGTGGACCCGATCGACCGCACCGCCAAGATGTATGTTGGCGGCAAGCAGGCACGCCCGGACGGCGGGTATTCCAAAGCAATCTGGGGCAAATCCGGCCTGCTGGGACATGTCGGGGTCGCAAATCGCAAGGACGTACGCAACGCGGTAGAGGCTGCTGCCGGGGCAAATGGCTGGTCCAAGACCACCGGCCACCTGCGGGCGCAGATCCTGTACTATGTCGGTGAAAATCTGTCAGCCCGTTCAGCCGAGTTTGCCAGCCGGATCGACGCGATGACCGGCAAGAAGGACGGGGCGAACGAAGTCAACGCTGCGATCCAGCGCCTGTTCACCGCTGCTGCCTGGGCCGACAAGTATGACGGTCAGGTGCATGGTGTTCCGATCCGGGGCGTGGCCATCGCCATGAAGGAACCCGTTGGGGTTATCGGCGCACTCTGCGCGGACGAAGCGCCGCTTCTGGGTTTGGTTTCTGCCATGGCACCGGCGATTGCGATGGGCAACCGGGTCGTTCTGGCCGCGTCCGAGCCATACCCGCTGGCTGCGACGGATTTCTACCAGATCCTTGAAACTTCGGACGTTCCTGCCGGTGTGGTCAACATTCTGACGGGTACTCATGCCGAGATTGCCAAACCGCTGGCCGCGCATCTGAACGTTGACGCCGTCTGGAGCTTTTCGTCGACTGATCTTTCGAAAGAGATCGAAAAAGCCTCGGCCGGAAACCTCAAGCGGACATGGGTCAACAACGCAACGGCGACCGACTGGAACGTGGACCATTCCCGCCGATTCCTGCAGGCCGCAACAGAGATCAAGAGTATCTGGGTGCCCTACGGCGAGTAGGGCACTGGAAGCGCAGTTGCTGTGTAAGGATAAATCAAAAAAGGGATGGGTAACACTCAACCCTTTTTGCTTAATTCGTGGTTTCCAGACCAACCGGCTTGCCAACTACGGTGAAATGCAGGCCATCGGGATCCAGCAATTCCCTTGCCACGCGGTTTACGTCGTCCAACGTCACCGCATTCACCTTGTCATTGCGGGTGGCGATATAGTCGATGGGCAAATCTTCCATCTGCATCCCGACCATGATCCCCGCGATCTGACTGTTGCCATCAAATCGTAAAGGATAGGCGCCAGTCAGATAGGTCTTGGCGTCATCCAGTTCCTTTTGGGTAACACCTTCGGTCGCGGCCTTGGCCCATTCCTGCCGGATCACATCAATGGCTTCGGCAATGCGGTCATTGCCCGACGATACCGACCCCATGTAGACCGAGGCCAGATCCTTGGGCACGAGGTACGAATAAACGCCATAGGTCAGACCACGCTTTTCGCGCACTTCCTGCATCAGTCGGCTTTCAAACCCGCCGCCGCCCAGAATGTGATTCAGGATGTAGGCTGCAAAAAAATCCGGATCATCGCGGTCAATGCCCTTCTGTGAAAACAAAGCAACCGACTGTGGCGTATCGAAATCTACCACGCTGACGCCGCTGCTGATCTCTACCTTGGCTTTCTCGGGGGTCGTTTTGCCGGTCTCGGGCAGGTCCGCCAGCAGTTTGTCCAGCAGCGCACCCAACTCTTGCGGAGTGATATCGCCCACTGCGCCAACATACAGTCGGTCTTTGGCAAACACGCTGTCATAGGCAGCAACTATATCGTCCCGCGTCAGGGCCGAGACGCTTTCGATCGTACCTTTGCCGTCAGAGCCGTAAGGGTGATCACCATAGGCCATTTTGGCAAAGCTCTGCCCGGCAATGTCGTTGGGATCGGTCTGATCTGACTTGAGGCCCGACAACACCTGTCCCCGCACGCGGTCAACAGCATCCTGATCAAATCGCGGCTCTTGGATCGTGGTCCGCAGCAGGTCGATAACCTCGTCCCGGTTTTCGGTCAGAAACTGCGCCGAGATGGAAACAGTATCGTCGGATGCTTTGTATCCGAACGAAGCGGCCAGCGATTCCAAGGCGCGCGCATAGGTTCGGGCATCCATGTCGCCCGCGCCTTCTTCGATCAACCCGCTCATCAGGTAGACCGCGCCGCGCTTGTCTGGATCATCCAATGACGTTCCCCCGCGAAACCGCAGTTCCAGCGCAGTAAAAGGAATCGAGTGATCCTCGACCAGCCATGCATTGATCCCGCCGGGCGAGGTCACGTCCTGAACTTTGATCTCGGCCCAGACTGGCAGAGCTAGGAAGAATGCAATTATGGTGGTGAATACCGTCTTCATTGTGTCACCTCGTCATCGCGCATCAGCCAGCCGGTAACCGAAGTTTCAGGTTGCAGAACTTCGCGTGCGGCGGCGATGATTTCCTCTCCGGTCACGGCCTGCAAAACATCCGGCCACGCCTGAACATCTTCGATCGTCAGACCGCTTGTCAAAGCACGGCCATAGCGGTTGCCGATTCCGTCGACGTTGTCACGGGCATAGGTCTGCGCTGCCCGTAATTGCATCTTGATCCGGTCAAGGTCTTCCTGATTTACGCCTTCGGCTATGAAATCGGCCACAACCTGATCCATTGCGTCTTCGGCCTTTTGCAGTGTGACGCCTTCGGCGGGAACCACGAACAGGTCAAAGGTCGTGTCATCCAGCGAAACACCACGGTAAAAAGCACCGGTATAAACAACCAGCTGCTGCTCGAACTGCAGTTTTTCATTCAGGTAGGATGTCGTGCTGCCGCCAAGCAGCTCTGCCAGCAGATACAACGCCGCTGCCTTTTCTTGTTCCCCTGCATCCCGTTCGGGAGCCAGGTAACTGCGATGCACATAAGGCTGCGAAACACGGGCGTCCTTGAAAGTCAGCCGTCGTTCCGCCGTTTGCGGCGGCTCTTGCGAACGTACACGCTCTGGCAGTTCTGGATTGGCGGGTATCGCACCATAATATTGATCTGCCAAGGCTCTGACCTCTTGCGGATCGACATCTCCGGTCACAACAAGGATCGCATTATTCGGGGCGTAGTAGGTCTGGTAAAAGGACAGCGCGTCGTCCATGTCCAGCTCTTCCATCTCATGTTTCCAACCGATGACGGGTACGCCGTAGCGGTGGTTGAGGTACTGCGACGCACTCATCTGCTCGCCGAATAATGCGCGCGGGTTGTTTTCGGTGCGCTGGTTGCGCTCCTCCAAAATCACATCGCGTTCGGTTTCGATATCGCGTTCGGTCAGGCGGATATTGCGCATGCGATCCGCCTCCATCTGCATCATCAATTCCAACCGGTCCGCCGCGACGCGCTGAAAATACGCGGTGTAATCGTAGGACGTGAACGCGTTGTCATTGCCGCCATTGGCGGCGA
Organism: Ruegeria sp.; assembly: GCA_051009255.1. GTDB lineage: Bacteria > Pseudomonadota > Alphaproteobacteria > Rhodobacterales > Rhodobacteraceae > Ruegeria. The sequence goes on from JBPCWT010000318.1 coordinate 12,293, forward strand.
CGGTCGCAGACAACTCGCCAGCTTCCAGCGTATCGGTTGCCTTGAACAGCAAGTGTTCCAGAAAATGCGCCACACCGGACGAACCTACGGGTTCATCCGCAGAACCGGCCCTGTACCAAACCATGTGCTGAACAACCGGCGCGCGGTGGTCCTCGATGACCACGACATCCATACCGTTATCCAGCGTAAATGTGGTCACTGCCTCTTGCCCCTCTTTGGCAAAAAGCGGGGTGGCGGCAATCAGGGCGGCTGAAAATGCCAAAACCCGAACCATGAGGCGTCCTCCGTTTCGTTATACAGGTCAAACTACGGTGGCGCCGCGCATGTTCAAGGGCGATGACGGAAAGTTAAGGATTCTTCATCATTCCGGCGGCGATGATGGCGTTTCATAACCGCGCAGGCGCCACCATTTCGTTTGATCGAAAGGATCAATCGATTGCGGCCGGTAAACATCGGCATATCGAGCAACCGGGAACAGTTTCAGGCTTGAAAACCTTCTTTTGCGCTTGCGGAATGCGGCGTCTTCCTCGGCCAGAACTTGCCGTGTGTCAGGTGCAACGCCGTATCGGCTGGACGCGGAAACAAGCGCCTGATCCGAAGCCGGAACACCGCCGGACGCATTCAACGCGGCGGCACTGCCGCCCAATGCAACAACGGCATCCTCTACCGGGTTAGGGTCGGTTATGTTGCCCCCGCCCGGCGTTGGGGCAGGCAGGAACTGGTAATCCTGCGGCTGCGTCAAAGGCTTGACCGGCAGTACCGAAAACTCATCAGGGCCCGGACCCTGCGGTTTCAAATCACGCAGGCCATCGGCCGAGCAGCCCGCAATTGCAACGGCAATTGTCAGAACAATTGTGGCTCGCGCTATACGCATTTTAGTCTCCGGCCTGTTTGGGGCGCTTTTAACAAGTTTCTTTGGGTGCGTCACGTGGCCTTTTTACTGTCTACCAACAGTAAACCCAAGGCTCCGGCAAAAATGAACACATCCGCAAAATTAAAAACAAACGGGTTGTTGATCCCGCAACACGACATGTTCAGAAAATCCAGAACGTAACCGTAAAGCACCCTGTCCACGACATTCCCCACCGCACCGCCAACCAGCATGCCACCACAGGCCATAATGAATTTCGATTGCCCCGTGCGCAGCAACCAGACAAGAACCCCAAGACAAACTGCCAGCGAAATGCCCGTCAAAACCCAGCGCGCCGCGTCGGTGTCGCCCTGAAGCAGGCCAAAATTAATGCCGCGATTCTCGCCATATTTAAAAGTCAGCAGCGGCGGTAAAACGTCGATGCCGCCGGGGTGATCTGCAACGTGCAGCTCCCGCACCACGATGTACTTGCTGATCTGGTCAATCAAAAACGCGGCCAGCGCCGCCCAGAGAAGAATGCGATGCTGCATCAGTGTCTGAAGTGCCTCATGCCGGTAAAGACCATGGCCAGCCCCGCCGCGTCTGCTGCTGCGATCACCTCGTCGTCGCGCATGGAGCCGCCCGGCTGAATAACGCAGGTCGCGCCCGCTGCCGCAGCTTCCATCAGCCCGTCAGGGAAGGGAAAGAACGCGTCAGACGCAACGGCCGAACCGATGGTCATCGGTTGTGCCAACCCTAGCGCGTCTGCCATGCGTTCGGCCTTTTTGGCCGCGATCAAAGCCGAGTCCAACCGGCTCATTTGCCCTGCACCGACGCCCACTGTTGCACCGTTTTTGACATAGACGATGGCGTTGGATTTGACGTGTTTGGCTACTTTCCACGCGAACAACAAGTCGCGCATCTGCTGCTCGGTCGGTGCCTTTTTGGTCACAACCTTCAGGTCATCCATCCCGACAAAACCATTGTCCTTGTCCTGCACCAGCAAACCACCTGCGACCTGACGCACGGTCTTGCCGCCGGTCGTCACGTCCGGCAGGCCATCGGTTGTCAGCAGGCGCAGGTTTTTCTTGGCGGCAAAAATCGCCTTGGCTTCTTCCGATGCGCCAGGGGCGATCACGACTTCGGTAAATATTCCGGTGATTTCCTGCGCGGTTTCTGCATCCAACGGGCGGTTCAGCGCCACGATCCCGCCAAAGGCCGAGGTGCGGTCACAATCAAACGCGCTCTTGTACGCATCCAGCAATGTTTCCCCCTTGGCCACGCCGCACGGATTGGCGTGTTTGATAATGGCGCAGGCGGCACCATCGGCGGGATCGAACTCTGCCACCAACTCAAATGCTGCGTCAGTGTCGTTGATATTGTTATAACTCAACTCCTTGCCCTGATGCTGTTGGGC
>JBPCWT010000319.1:0-2918 GCA_051009255.1 Ruegeria sp.
CCCTGAGTGCCGTCGATATGGCGCATCGGGCGGGGTATACCAACGTGATGTCACACCGTTCGGGCGAAACCGAGGGCGCAACCATCGCCGATCTTGCGGTCGCTACGAACTGTGGTCAGATAAAGACCGGTTCGCTGGCGCGATCGGACCGGTTGGCCAAGTACAACCAGTTGATCCGTATCGAAGAAGCACTGGGAGAAGTAGCGGAATACGCAGGGCAATCGATCCTTCGCAGTTAAGATTGATCGTGCTATGTCTGGCCCCCATAGGGGGCTGATATGCTTGCGATTATCGAACCGAGCACAACAGAACAGTTCGACGCGGTCCGGCGGCTTTGCTGGGAGTATCGGACCTTTTTGATCAACCTTGGGGGCGAGAACGCCAAGGCCGTTACCCTTGCGTATCCCGAAGACAAATACACGCAGCTGATGCAGTCGCTGGAGCAGCACCATGCCCCGCATCAGGGCGGCGTTCGTCTGGCGTTGCTGGATGGCGAGCCTGTTGGGTGCGGCATGTTTCAGAACCATTCCCCGGAATTCGCCGAGATCAAGCGTGTGTATGTGCGTGACGAGGCGCGGGGAACCGGGGCAGGGCGCGCGATCATGGAAACATTGATTTCAGATTGTCGGGACCGGGGATATGCCGGCATCCTTATGGATACCGGCAAGGTTTTGACGGCGGCGCAAGGGCTGTATGACTCGATGGGTTTCAGGCGGCGTGAGCCTTATCACGATTTGCACCTGACCGCCGGGGATTTGCTGGTTTACTACGAGATGGATTTGCGGGCTTGATACAGGCGCTGATCTTTGATGTTTTTGGCACCTGTGTAGATTGGCGAACGTCAGTCGCACACGAGGTTTCGAAAGTTTTGCCGCAGGTCGATGCCGTGGCTTTCGCAACCGCGTGGCGGGCAGAGTATGAACCGGCGATGGCGCGCGTAAGTGGTGGTGCGCGTGGATATGTGCCGCTGGACGTGTTGCATCTGGAAAACCTGTTATCCGTCTGCCGGGATTTTGACGTCCGGCTGAAAAGGCCCGAGGAACTGAACACGGCGTGGGAAAAGCTGACACCGTGGCCGGACGTTGTGCAGGGGTTAAACGAGATGAAGCGCGACCGGATTATCGCGCCTTGTTCCAATGGCTCGGTCGCGCTGATGACGCGTCTGGCGCGTCATGCCGGATTGCCCTGGGATTGTATTCTGGGGGCCGATTTGGCGCAGGATTACAAACCGCAGCCTGCCGTTTATTTGCAAAGCTGCGCGGCATTGCGATTGAGGCCCGAACAGGTGGTCATGGTTGCCGCCCATAACAGTGACCTGAGCGCCACGCGTGCATTGGGATTAAAGACAGCGTTTGTACCGCGCCTTACCGAACATGGACCGGATCAGCAGACCGATCTGAGACCCGAGGAAAGCTGGGACTTTGTTGCAGAAGACTTTGCAGATCTGGCGCGTCAGGTTTCGTCTTTCGCATAAGCGCATCGTTTATCCGACGGGCGTAATTCGAAAAAACGTTATTTTGCAAAAACTTGAATATGTGTGAACCACTTCATATTTCGATTCGACAGCTTGCTTTACGGTTTGGGTACTTAAGATAAGAGGTAAGTCATGTCTATTAATACGCGTTTCATCGTTGTTGCGGTTTTGTCCTTTGGTGTTCTGACAGCTTGCGCAGGTGAGGGCACCTATCCGATTTCGGGTTTGCCGGTGTCGGAAAATGATCCGGTCAAGGATATGAATTTTACCTCTAGAATGCTGTACGGCAGTGAACCGTTGTAAGACAGCAAACGGGCGCATTTGCGGTTGGTAAATGCGCCTGCCTTTGATTTTCAGAGTTTACGGCTCATGAGCATGTTGCTGTCGCGCGCGACAAATCCGGTGCGCTGATACAGACGCTGGGCGGCTTTGTTGTGATGATCGACTTCGAGATGCAGGGCCGTCAGGCCGGCCTCGGCAAGTGCTTTGGGCAGTTCGGTCAGGACCTCGGTTGCGATGCCGCGTCCGCGTACGGCGGGGCGGATATAGATTTCGTCGACGAACCCATCCATTCCGCCAAATTCAACGGACCAGCCGAAGGATATGATGACATAGCCGAGTGGCGCACGGGTCGGGCCGATCAGGTAGACGCATCCATGGGGAATACCTTCGAGAAGCGGCAGCAGGGCCGCGCGGCGATTGTCGTTTTCCTGTTCAATGCCTTCTTCGGCGTGAAAGGCTGCGACGAGGGTTGTAAGACGATCCAGATCATCGGGGCGGGCAAGTCGCAGCGCGGCGGTCATAGCCGGGCCAGTCGTTCGGTCAGAAGGGCAAAGAACCCGTCTGCATCGATATCGCCCATGAATGTTGCGTTGGGTTCGCGGTCAGTCACGCCCCACCAGTCGGCGACGGTCATGCCAAGGGTGAGTTCGGATTTGGTTTCAACCTCGACATTGACACGGCGGCCAGAGAACAGTTCGGGCCGGATCAGATATGCCGTAACGCAGGGATCGTGCAGGGGCGCGCCAGCCGAGCCGTATTTTTCCTTGTCAAAGCGTTCAAAGAAATCCGTCATTTCTGCCACGGCGATGCCGACCTTTGTATCCATCGCGCGAAAGGCATCGTTGCGGGGTTTGGTAACCAGCGCCTTGTGCGTGACATCCAGAGGCATCACCACAATTGAGGCGCCTGATTTAAACACGATATCAGCCGCTTCTGGATCGACGTAGATGTTAAATTCTGCGGCGGGGGTGATGTTGCCAACCGCGAAATATGCACCGCCCATCAGGACGATTTCCTGAACCCGGTCAACGATGTCCGGCGCTTGCCGAAACGCAGCGGCGATGTTGGTCAGCGGTCCCAGCGGGCACAGGGTTACCGTGCCGGGCGCATTACGGCGCAGGGTGTGGATGATGAAATCGACAGCGTGGCCTTCGGTCAGGTC
>JBPCWT010000320.1:0-14002 GCA_051009255.1 Ruegeria sp.
TAAAGCGACGGTGTCGCGGACCAGATCTCGATGATGCGCTGCAGGATAAGATCCAGCCAACCGCCGAAAAAGCCCTGTATGGCTCCGGCGAAAATGCCGACCAGACTGGCCACACCCGTTACGATCAGGGTGAACAGAATCGACAGGCGGAACCCGTAAATCACACGGGCCAGCACGTCGCGTTTTGTATCGTCGGTACCTAACAGGTTCTGGCTGTTTGGTGGCAACGGGGCGGCACCGGGTCGATCAACGCTGGTGTTGAAGGAATAGGGAATTGGCGGCCAGATCGCCCAACCGCGTTCGAACCCATCGGCGGCAAATGTGCCAGCCCGAATCTGGTCAATAATGCCTTCGGGATCATCGAAGCATTCTTCCAACCCGCCACTGTCGATCAGGCACTGAACCTCTGGGTCGCGATAAATCGCCTCGGTTTGAAAATCACCGCCGAAATCGGTTTCAGGGTAAAACTTGAAGATCGGCGCGTATAATTCGCCCTGAAACTTTACGAGGATCGGTTTATCGTTCGCGATGAACTCTGCAAACAGCGACAACCCGAACAAAACCGCAAAGACGATCAACGACCAGAAGGCCCGGCCATTTCGGCGGAAGTTGCGCCAGCGGCGCTGGTTGAGGGGGGATAAGGCCATCTACCCCTCCCGCTTTTCGAAATCGATGCGCGGGTCAACCAGCACATACATCAGGTCACTGATGATGCCGACAACAAGACCCATCAGGCCAAAGATAAACAGCGTTCCGAAGATTACCGGGTAGTCACGCGCAACGGCGGCCTCGAAACCCAGCCGCCCCAGACCATCCAGCGAGAAGATCGTTTCGATTATGATCGATCCGCCAAAGAAGACACCGATAAACACCGCAGGAAAACCGGCGATGACGATCAACATGGCATTTCGGAAAACATGGCCGTAAAGGACCTGACTTTCACTCAACCCCTTGGCGCGTGCCGTCATGACGTAGTGTTTCTTGATCTCGTCCAGAAATGAGTTCTTGGTCAGCAGGGTCAGCGTTGCAAAGGCCGAGATTGTCGACGCAACAACCGGCAGGGTGATATGCCAGAAATAGTCGAGAATCTTTCCACCAATGCTCAGGCTGTCCCAGTTATCCGAGGTCAGGCCACGCAGCGGGAAAATCTGCCAGTAAGACCCACCGGCAAACAGCACCAGCAGCAAGATCGCGAACAGGAACCCCGGAATTGCATAGGCGACGATAATCATGCCGCTGGTCCAAGTATCGAATGTGGACCCGTCCTTGACTGCTTTGCGAATACCCAGCGGGATAGAGATCAGATAGGCGATCAGGGTCGACCACAGGCCAAGCGTGATCGAAACCGGCATTTTTTCAAGCACCAGATCAATCACGCTGATGGACCGGAAATAGCTCTCGCCGAAATCCAGTGTCAGGTAATTACCCATCATGCCAAGAAACCGTTCGAGCGGCGGCTTGTCGAAGCCGAATTCCTTTTCCAGTTGCTCGATGAATTCTGGCGGCAAGCCCCGGGCTCCGACGTATTTGTCGTCAAAGGCGCCTGCCGGTTCAGCCCCTGCACCAGCATCCCCGCCACCGGCAAATCCTGCAAACACATCGCCTTGCCCTTCGATCTGCGCAATGATTTGTTCAACCGGGCCGCCCGGAACGAACTGCACCAAGGTAAAATTGACGATCATGATGCCCAACAGGGTCGGAATGACCAGCAGCAGGCGTCTTAGGATATAGGCGCCCATCTTAACGCAGCGCGCCTTTTGTCTTTAGTGCCGCTTCTTTTTCAAGGTTGACCCACCACAGGTCGAGATATCCAAGAGAAAATGGCGGCAGGTTTTCGGGGTACTCGTACATGTCGTAGTAGGCTGTCCAATAATCCGCAACGTACCCATCCGGGATCACAAAGAACTCATATCGCAGCGCCCGGTCCAGCGCCATAAGCGCGGTATCCTGATCGGCCTGATTGTCCGTCTCAAACGAAGCTTCGATGATCGCGTCAACCAGAGGGCTTGCCAAACCGGCGGGATTGAACAGGCTGAACTCTGCCTCTTCCGAGCCGTACATCTGGCTCAGCCCGCCTCCGGTCGAAAGGAACGAACCATAGCGCGTGGAATACACCATATCGTAGTCCCGCTCGCGGCTGCGCAACGTGTACTGCGCCGGATCCACTTTTTCAGCGGATGCATCTACGCCCAGCGCCTGCAGGTTCTGGACATAGGTTTCGATCATCGTCGCGGTCGAGGTCGGCAAGTTGGACGGGTATGGAATGTTGACTTTCAGTGACTGACCTTCGGCGTTGCGCCGCAGGTTTCCGTCGCTGACGGGCCAGCCTGCCTCGTCAAGAATTTTTGACGCTTTGCGCAGATTACGCCTGTCGTTCAGTCGCCCGGAATTGGACTCGTGCGACATGACCGTTGGTTCGGCCAACACTTCGGCGGGGACCACGTCACCCAGCGTTTCAAGGAATGCAAGCTCTGCCCCTTGGGGGATGTCCTTGGCCTCGAGATGTGTGCCCTGCACAAAAGAGCTGCGTAACGTATTCAGACCAAACATCAGGGACTCGTTGACCCACTCAAAATTGTAGGCCAGCGCCAGCGCCTTGCGAACATTCTTGTCGGCAAGTTGGGGTTTTCCGAGATTGAACACAAAACCCGAAGGCGTCGGAGGGCTGCCATCAGGAATTTCGTCCTGAACAACAGAACCATCTGTCAGCTTCGGAAAATCATAGCTGGTCGCCCAAAGTTTCGGGTCGTTTTCCACCCGCATTGTGTATTCCCCGGCCTTGAAAGCCTCGAACGCGGCGGTCTGATCAGCGAAATATTCGACGCGAATTGTATCGTAATTAAAGCGCCCGCGATTGAATGGCAGATCCTTGCCCCAGTAATCGTCGCGGCGTTTGTATAGGATCCGGCGATTGATGTCATAGCTGTCCAGCTTGTACGGGCCAGAGCCCACGGCGACCTCTAGACGCGGCTCGTCCAGGCGGCGCGACTCGTCCGCTTCGAACCACGCCTTTGAAAATACGGGGGTGGACCCAACTGTCTCGATCAGGCTGCGGCGGGTGACTTCGGGACTGAAGGAAAACTTTACCGTGTGCTGATCCAATGCCTCGGCACCCGTTACCATGCGCCCCACTGCCTGCGCATAGGACGGCAGGCCCTGTTCGATGAACAAGCGATGGCTATAGACCACATCCTCTGCCGTTACCGGTGTTCCGTCCCAGAATGTGGCTTCGGGGCGCATGTGGAAGATTACGTAATTCCGGCCCTCGTCATACTCCAGGCTTTCCGCCAGCACGCCGTAATACTGACCAACACTGTCATCAGTGCTTTCGATCAGGCGGTCGTATTGGATGGTGGTCAGCGCGCCGGACCGCCCCTTGCGGGAATAAGGGTTGAGGGAATCGAACGTGCCCGATGCCGCCAATGACAATTCGCCCCCTTTGGGCGCATCCGGGTTGACATAGTTCAGGTGCGGATAATCTGGCGGGTAGTCCAGATTGCCAAAATACGAATAGCCGTGACTGCGCGTTATTCCTTCGTCTTCGGCATTTGACGCGTTCGCGCCTGCGAGCAGGAAAGCTGCCGAGACACCTATCGCCGCCGCCCATGGCATAAAGGTTCGCTTGCGTGCGAATAATGGAAAGCGGGGAGATGTCATCTGGCTCTTCCTCCGGTGCGTTGTCGTTTTTGATTTCGTTTTAGCCAGCTAACGGTCCAAAGCCGACAGTTTCAAGTTTAGAATGCGTGAAAGCTTTGTGAAGGTTGCCTAACAAATAAAAAAAGCCGCTGCATCGGGCAGCGGCTTTGCGTTTTTTCTTTGCTCAGACCGGATCAGTTGCCGATGGTCTGCAGATAAGCAATCAGGTTAACCCTGTCTTCAGGCTTTTTCAGGCCCGCAAAGCTCATCGATGTGCCAGAGATGTAATCACCCGGCTTGAGCAGGAATGCGTCCAATGCCTCGGGTGTCCAGTCGCCGCCATGGGCCTTCATTGCCGCGGAATAGCCGCCAAAACCGGATGCGGTTCCGATCGGGCGATCAACAACGCCGTACAGGTATGGCCCAGTGCTGTTTGCGCCATCTTCCAGCTTGTGACAGGCCGAGCATTTGCGGAATACTTTTGCGCCTTTCTCAGCGTCTGCGACGGCCAGCATGTCTTCGAAGTCCACTTCGGGTTCATCCGATCCGCTTTCGCCGGAACTTTCGGTCTCGATAATGTAAGCGGCTTCGCCGTGGCCATCGACGCTATAGAGAACGTCGGCGCCCCATTTGGCCAAAAGCAGCGCCAGAAAGGCGCCAAACAGGCCAGCAGCGGCCTTGGTAACTGTCATCGTGTCGAACATTGATCGCGAGTCCATTTCAGCTGTCTGCGCGGGTGTCTAAGGCTTCCCCTAAGAAGAGGCAAGGTATAGACACCGCGACTAAACGCCCAAATAACGAACTTGTTGCACGGAATCGACCAAATGACCAAACGCATCGCTTTTCAGGGAGAACCTGGCGCCTACAGTCACGAGGCTTGCCGCAATGCGCGTCCAGATATGGACGCCTTGCCGTGCCGCACGTTCGAGGATGTCATCGAATCGGTGCGCTCTGGCGAAGCCGAACTTGCAATGCTGCCCGTCGAAAATTCGACCTATGGCCGCGTGGCAGATATTCATCGCCTTTTGCCGCACAGCGGCCTGCACATCGTCGACGAAGCTTTCGTTCGCGTTCACATCAACCTGCTTGCCGTGCCTGGCGCGACATTGGACGATGTTACCGAGGCCCATTCACATCTGGTTTTGTTGCCCCAGTGCCAGGGATTCCTGAAACAAAACAACATTCGCGGACGGGTCAGCCCCGACAACGCGCGCGCCGCACGCGAGGTTGCGGAAAAGGCCGAGAAGCATTCGGCAGCGCTGGCAAGTGAACTTGCCGCCGAAATCTATGGTCTGGATGTTCTGGCCCGCCACATCGAGGACCGTGGCGACAACACCACCCGGTTTGTGGTCATGTCGCGGCAAACGGACGAATCACGGCGCGGCGAGTATGGCATGATCACGAGTTTCGTTTTTCAGGTGCGCAACATTCCAGCCGCGCTGTACAAGGCAATGGGTGGATTCGCCACGAATGGCGTCAACATGACCAAGCTGGAAAGCTATATGGTCGACGGTTCATTCACCGCGACGCAGTTCTATGCCGACATCGTCGGACATCCAGAGGACGAGAACGTTAAGCTGGCGATGGACGAGTTAGAGCATTTTACCACCAACGTCGAAGTGCTGGGTGTTTATCCTGCCGCGCGGCCCCGGGGATAATTTCGGGTTTCGCGGTCAGGTTCAAAACTAATACCCGTGAAGGTGCCGCTCTTCCAGTTCGCGCGCAAATTCTGCGAGCCTGACCTGAAACTGGCGCCGAAAGCGGGACTGCCCCAATTTCATCGACTGCAGCAACAACCGGGCTGGCAGGGTTTTGGCGGCCAGTGACATATCGATCGTCAGCCGCGTTTTCCGGCGCGAAAGAGCGATCAGTTCAACCACGGTCTCACCGTTCATGCCCTTGCTAGCGGCCTCGAACCGCATTTGGGCCGGGCGTTCGAACGTGGTCATGACCACGGAAACATGTCGTGGCTTGCCGCGAATATCAAACTCGGTTTCCCAGGTTGTTCCGGCATGGACTGGATTTTGCCCCTGCTCACGGCGAACCTCTACCCCGCGACGCATCGCCATACGCTCGAACCGCTCGAAATCGGTGACCATGTCGAACACGGCATCGATTGGCGCGTCTATGTCTTCGCGGGCGGTGAACTGCATATGTTCGGATACCTTTGGCTGAACCTTGGTTACCGGTCAGTCCAATGTATCTGCAAGCCAGTTCTCAAGCAGGAAGTGAGCAATGGCACCTTTTCGCGCAGGTCTGATTTTTGGGTGCTCACCTGCAAAGACCTGCATCATATCGCTTTTGCTGACCCAAATGGCGTCTTCGATTTCTTCCGGATCAATCGTGATCTCACGCGACAGAGCTTCGCCTGCGCACCCGAACATTAGCGAAGTCGGGAATGGCCATGGCTGGCTGGCCAGATAAGAAACCTGCCCAACCGAAACGCCTGCCTCTTCCATCACTTCGCGCCGGACGGCGGCTTCCAGCGTCTCGCCGGGTTCGACAAACCCTGCCAGCAGCGAGTATCCGCCTTCGGGCCAACCGGGTGACCGGCCCACAAGCACCGAATCCCCATGGGTTATCAGCATGATGACCACAGGATCGGTTCGTGGAAAATGCTGTCCGCCGCAATTGGGGCAACTGCGCTGCCACCCGGCCTGAATCATTTCGCTAGGCTCGCCGCAGCGCGAACAGAACTTGTGTGTCAGATGCCATCCCATCACGGCCTTGGCGGTTGCCGCCAGCTCGGCGTCCCGCGCGGAAAGGCGGGTCATAATGCGGCGGAGGTCGGCAAACACGAGGCCCTCGGCCAGGTCCGGGTGTTGCTGTTCCGTCCTGTCATTGAATGTGCCCACGGATGACAAATCCAACCCGTCCGCGCGCCATTTCGAGATATCCATCGCGAATATCGGATTGCCTGCATCCCCGTTTCCCAGAAAAATCGGGGCTTCAATCGCGCCGCCCGGCCCGGACGACACCAGCGGGTGTGACAACGATACCGTGGCAACCTGATTCAGGCCTTCGCCCTGAACCAGAACCTTACCGCGCCAGAACAACAGGCAGCTTGCGTTGGGATCGATTTGCGCGGCTGTCAGCATGTCCGCTTTGCTGCGGGTCAACCCCGCCCGATCCAACCCCGAGCCACCAAAAGTAACCTGTTCCGCGCGCTTCATTCGTGACTCCTTTGACTTGGCCAGAGGGTTGCCACGACTTGTCGTTGAGCGCAATGGCAGACCTTTTACACTCGTTTCATTGCCATTTCTGAATGACTCAGGAATGCCACGAAAATTACACGCCTTCGACCAACCGAACGGTTTATCCATCCGTCATGGTTGGATTAGGGTAATGATATCAAATGATTAACAAGTTTATCGATCATTCCCAAATCGTTTCCCTGCGGGTTCTGGCGACATCTGACCTGCACATGAATTTGACCAGTTTCGACTATTACGCGGATCGCCCGGACCCGACGGTGGGGTTCACAAGAACTGCAAGTCTGATCCGTGACGCGAGGGTCGAGGCCGAGGCGTCTGGTGCGCCGGTTCTGCTGTTCGACTACGGCGACGAGATTCAGGGGACACCGCTGGGTGAATGGGCGGCAGAAAATCGAATTGAACCGCACCCTGTTGTGCGGGCCTTTTACATGCTGGGTTATGACGCCATTGGATTGGGCAATCACGAATTCAGCTTTGGCCTTGAAACTCTTGACCGAATTCTTGCAGGGGCAAATTGCCCAGTGATTCGCAGCAACGCCAAGCACGTTTCACAGCCCCAACGTTGGCAGTCCGGAACCGTTCTGACCCGATCTCTAAAGCTGGGTGAACAGAGCGTTCCTGTTCGCATCGGTGTGTTGTCGGTCTTGCCGCCTCAGACCGCAATCTGGGAATCCCACAAGATCAGAGGCCAGATTGTCATCGACGATATCGTGATCTCTGCCCAGAGAGCAGCAGAAGACCTAAAAAGGCGAGGCAGCGATCTGGTTATCGCCTTGGCACATTCCGGTCTGGGCAAATCGCATGCAGAACCTGGGGCCGAAAATGCGGTTATTGCGCTGGCCGGCCTTGACGATATCGACGCGATTATCGCGGGTCATACGCATATGTTACTGCCTGATCGGGATCACGCCGGGAGCGAACACGTCGATTTCAGAAGTGGGCTGATACGCGGCAAGCCCGTCGTCATGCCGGGGTCGGCCGGTTCTCATCTGGGGGTCATTGACCTGCGCCTGAAACGTAATGGGCCCGATGGCTGGACGCTGATCGGTCAGGAAGTGGAGCTGCGTTCAATTTACCATTCTGACAGCAAGCTCGGTTTTGTTGCCACCCATGAAGATGCGCGGCTAAAGCGCCTCTTTGAAATGGGGCACAAGGAAACCCGCGCCCGAATCGCGAAACCGATGGGACGTGTATCGCAACCCCTTCACAGCTACTTCAGCTTTTGCGCCCAGGATCGCGGGCTGGGCCTGATCGCCGCAGCCCAGGCTGCGACGCTCAGGCCAATCATTGCAAACTCTGCGCTGGCAGGCCTGCCGATCCTTTCGGTAACCTCTTCGTCGAAAACTGGTGGGCGTTCCGGCCCCGGACACTTTACTGACGTTCCTGCCGGAGAAATTTCCGTTCGACATGTCGCTGATCTGCATGTTTTTCCCAACGAACTGCGTGCGGTAATCGCCACCGGCGCGCAGATAAAGGAGTGGTTGGAAATGTCGGCTGGCGTGTTCCATCACCTAACGCCCAATACGGAATCTGAATTGGTTGATCCAGCGTGGGCAGGATATAATTTTGATGTTTTTCATGGGCTTACATACGAGCTGAACCCATCCCAACCCAGCCGGTACGATGCTGAAGGGCGTCTGATCAATCCCGGCACCCGGGTTAACAATCTGGCGTTCAATGGACACCCAATTTCGGATGCCAGTCCATTTATCGTCGCGCTAAACAGTTACAGGGCCTGCGGAGGCGGGCATTTTTCGGCTGTGACGTCGGCCCACCAAATTGACCTGCCGCCATTGAAGATACATGATATCTTGTGTGATTACCTGTCGGGAAAAATCGCCAAAGACCCGTTGGAATGCGCACCCCGCCCTTGGACATTTGCTGCCCTTTCGGGACAAACCGTTGTTCTAAGAACCGGCCCGGATGCCGCCAGGTATTTGCATGAGCTGGCAGAGTATGACCCGGTAGTGATGGGAAATGATCCGGACGGTTTTCTTAACATTCGGCTGACACTCTGATGGGTTGTCATTTTTCCGGCATTTCCCTATATCGGCTATTGAGAGGTTGGCGCGGGCGAGCGCCTCGCCAACCTGGTCAGGTCCGGAAGGAAGCAGCCACAACGAGTCCCGCTTGGGTCGATGTCCAGCCTCTCACTTGCCGATAACTCGGCGTTGACCAGAAACCTATCGTCCGAAGGAGGGCTTTTATGATTGTAGCGATGACCCTTCGGGCAGACCGGTTCTAAGCCAACCTTTTTTCCGACTGCCTGAACAAATTACTGGTGGACGCGCTATGTCCGTCGCGCCGGAACGCTTGTTTTGAACGTAGGCAGAGAAATGTCATACACACTTTCGGACCTTGGATGGTCCAATCACTTTGCGGCGCAGGCAATGGCCGACCCGTCACACACACCTTACCGAATAACCGAGGTTCACCGGGACCGCCTGATCGGTTTCGGCCCCGATGGTACGGCCCCCTTGGTCACAATGGACCAGTCAACCGGTGCGTTTGCCGTCGGAGATTGGGTTTTGGCCGACGACCAAGGGCGCATTACACGTCTGTTGGAGCGTCGCAGCGTTCTGAAACGCCGGGCAGCGGGTTCTGGTGCCGAGGCTCAGTTGATTGCCGCAAATGTCGACGTGTTGTTCATTGTCAGTTCCTGCAATGCCGATTTCAATCTTGCCCGGCTGGAACGTTACCTTGCCCTTGCACATCAGGCCGGGTGTTATCCGGTCATTGTTCTGACGAAAGCAGACGAATGCGCCGACCCGCAGGAGTATTCAGCACGCGCCGAAGCTCTGGCTACATTTCTGACCGTTCTTGCCGTGGATGCCCGTGAGCCGGATGACATTCAACAGTTACTGGGGTGGTGTCCGGCGGGTCAGACCGGCGCTTTGGTTGGATCGTCAGGTGTTGGTAAAACAACATTGACCAATGGAATGACCGGGTCAGATGACGCGACCGCGGAAACTCGAGAGGACGATGCCCGCGGGCGACACACCACGACATCCCGTTCCCTGCGCCGGATGCGAAACAGTGGCTGGCTGATCGACACGCCAGGTATGCGGGCCTTGCGCCTGTTGGACGCGCAAGACGGTGTGGACGAGGTTTTTTCAGATATTCTCGACCTGATCGCAAACTGTCGGTTTACCGATTGCACCCATGGTGTCGAACCGGGCTGTGCCGTTCAGGCCGCTGTGCAAGCAGGTGAGGTTGACCCCGAGCGTCTGAAGCGCTGGCAAAAACTGCGGCGAGAGGATCAGCGAAACTCGGAAACAGTGGCTGAAACGCGGGCGCGTGAAAAATCATTTCACAAGATGGTTAAATCCGTAATGCAGGAAAAGAAAAGCCGTCGGGGTAAATAGATTCAGGGGCGTCCGTCCGTGGCGCCCCTTACTCATTCGATTAGCTTTGGCCAAATGACCGAGTTGCGGCGCGCGAATGCCCCGAAATGGCCAACTTGCTTCAACCCAAAATCCTTGGGGTGCATCAGGTGCCGGTTAACGGTGGGTTCGTACAGGTCCGCCAAACGCCAGACGCACGCTGTTGGGGCAACCTGATCATCGGAAAAGGTAAACACGTCCGTTCTTGCCCCGGATCGCGACCAGTCGGCCGCTGGCAACGAATGACCTATTTCCGACAAAAAGCAGTCGGGGGATGTGCACCATTTCCGCCATTCCCAATACACATGGGGCGGCAAATCAGCACCAAACCCGACAAAACGGCCGGGCAAATAGCCCAACGTGCCGACCAGTAAAGGTGCATGCCCATACCAGAACGTCGTCGCAAGTGCACGATAGGGCCACGGATGGTCCGGCAGGCTTACCAAACCAGCCGAAACACAGATCATCCGGTCAATATCCTCGATGCCTGATTGCAGGGGAACCATCATCGCGCCGATAGAGTGGCCGATCACCCACAGCTTGGCATTCGGGAAACGACGCCGCATCTCGGCCCGGGCCGCAGGCATGTCGATCAGCGCCCAGTCTGACATCTTGGCCTTTGCATCCTGCAATCGACCCTTCAAGGACTGCCCAAAGTCCCGGTAGTCGTATGTCAGACAGGCCATGCCGTTCTCTGCCGCCAGCCACCGGGCGAAGTGTCTGTAAAAGTCTTTTGACACCGCGGTTGCGCTGTTCAGAACAACGACGATCGACGGCTCGACAGGTGGAAGGTACAACGTGGCCGAAAGCTCTGTCGTTCCGGACGCAAAGTAGAATTCTTCTGTTTTCACTGAGATTTGGGTGTCCAACATCAGACTGTTTTGCCTCTGGGCAGGTCGTGTATTTCTTTTGGTCTGAACCGATCCAAAGACAGATTCAACACACTTCTTGCATGACCAAACGTCCGCTAACGCCAAGGAATGCAGCTTGACTCGGCCCGATATATCCCGCTAGCGATTGCGTGATGGTTCCCGAACCCCGTGCTTTTGGGGGACGGGATGAAAAGGGAACACGGTGCGGTCCTATTCGGAAATTCCGAAAGGTCCAATGCCGCGACTGCCCCCGCAACTGTAAGTGGTGAGCAATGCCGAGTTACCACTGGCCGAATGGCCGGGAAGGTTGGCAAAGCTGAGACCCGCGAGTCAGGAGACCTGCCATCGGAACCGAAACCAAACTCGGGCGGGGTGTCCGGGCAGTGTCCGACAGCATAGTTGCCGTCTTACCTGTATCACGCCCTCGTCCAACGCGCGGAGGGCGCATTATGATCTGGAAGTCCGATACACACCTGTTCACGGCAACCCTGTGCCAACATACCCGAAAACCTTGCCCGGCACTGGCCCATATGGCCAAGGCGCTTGCCAGGGGCATGTCCACCTCGGCCCCGATGACCGCAGATGATTTTGAGCTTGAGGGCAATGTTTCACTGACTCACTGCAAAAAGGGGTGCAACGCCGTGTTCTGCGCCAGTCGCGACCGGATCCGCGTATTCTGTGATGTGGCCAAGGACGACGATACAGATCGGCTGGATCGTTTTGCCGACATGTTGTTCAACTGTGATGCCATGCCTGTTCCGACAATAACGCAGGCAAACCGTCCTTGTGCGCTGTTGGAGGCAATTCCAAAACCCGACATGTCACGCCCCGCAGAATTGGCTGGCGTGATAGCGTAGCCCAAGAACCGAAGGTATTACTCTGCCTGTTCCCGGGCCGGGCTGAGCGCCCAGTTCATCTGGCCATCGGTTTCGACCGCGCAGGGGCGAACAGCGCGCAATCTGCGCAGCGCCTGTCCTGGCACCTCGCCGCATTCGACCATCAGTCGCAGTGCGATCATGCCCGATCGTCCACAACCGCCCCTGCAATGAACCAGAACACGCCCGCCACCCGCCAAGGCCTGACGCGCCGACGCGCTGACATCCGGCCACTTGGTGCGTGTTTCGGGCGATGGCGCGCCAAAATCTTCGATCGGCAGATGCACCCAGCGGCTGGCGCGGCTTTGAATATCGGAACCAAGGTTTCGGGCGCCTTCCTGAATCATCTCGACCTCGGTGGTCATGGATATCACCAACCCCGGTTTCCAATCGGAAATTGCGTTCAGGTCTTCTGCATAGTTGCCGCCTCGACCCGGCATAGAAGAAATTGCCAGGGTTCCCCCACCAACCTGCAGCGCATAGAAAACAAGCTGCGGCATAAATCTTACCTTTCGCCAAATGCGTTTTGAAATTGCCCTCGTCCAAAATCTGATCTCGGTGTTTTATACGTCATTGGTCGCATTCCAAAACAAAATCGCACCTGCCGGCTGTGGACGTGGGCGGCGGCGGGGCTTACGCTGCGATCTGAATACGAATCCGTCAGAGCAGACATGAACGACACACCCAGCACCGCCTATCAGGTTCTAGCCCGCAAATACCGCCCGGAAACCTTTGCCGATCTCGTCGGTCAGGGCGCTATGGTGCGGACGTTGAAAAACGCGTTCGAGGCAGACCGCATCGCGCAGGCCTTTGTCATGACGGGTATTCGCGGCACCGGTAAAACAACCACGGCGCGGATCATTGCCAAGGGCATGAATTGTATTGGCCCGGACGGCAGCGGTGGGCCGACAATCGAACCGTGCGGGCAATGCGAACACTGTGTGGCGATTATGGAGGGCCGCCATGTGGACGTCTTGGAAATGGATGCCGCCAGCCACACCGGCGTAAACGATATACGCGAAATCATCGATTCGGTCCGATATCGCGCCGCCAGCGCACGCTACAAGATCTACATCATCGACGAAGTTCACATGCTGTCGACCAGCGCATTCAACGCGCTTTTGAAAACACTGGAAGAACCGCCCGAGCACGTAAAATTCATCTTTGCCACAACCGAAATCCGCAAGGTTCCCGTGACCGTGTTGTCGCGGTGCCAGCGGTTTGACCTGCGTCGGATCGAGCCCGAGGACATGATCGGCCTGTTGCACCGGATCGCAGATGCCGAGGGCGCGCAAATTGCTGATGATGCCCTTGCGCTGATTACCCGCGCCGCCGAAGGGTCGGCGCGTGATGCAACCTCTCTGCTCGATCAGGCGATCAGCCACGGTGCCGGTGAAACGTCCGCCGATCAGGTTCGGGCGATGCTGGGGTTGGCGGATCGTGGCAGGGTGCTGGACCTAATGGATATGATCCTGCGCGGCGATGCAGCCGCAGCCCTGACCGAACTTGGCGGGCAATATGCCGAAGGCGCGGACCCGTTGGCCGTTCTGCGCGATCTTGCCGAAATCACGAATTGGGTTTCGGTCGTCAAAATCACACCGGATGCGGCAGATGACCCGACCGTCTCGCCCGACGAACGCGCACGGGGTCAGCAAATGGCCGAGGCGCTGCCGATGCGGGTGCTGACGCGGATGTGGCAAATGCTGCTCAAGGCACTCGAAGAGGTCGCGGCAGCGCCAAATTCAATGATGGCTGCGGAAATGGCCGTAATCCGCCTGACACATGTCGCTGATCTGCCAAGCCCGGAAGAGCTGATAAAGCGTTTGCAGGACACGCCGCCACCGCCCGCTGGTGGACCGGGCGGCGGGGCTCAAGCATCCGGAAACGGCGTCCGGCCGCAGCCGGTTGGAACTGCCTCGCAACCCGTTCAGGCCTCGGCCCCGCAGGGCAGCGGCGGCGCGCCAACCGCTGCACTGGCCCAGAACGTCGAGGCCGCACTGGCCCGCTATCCGACATTCGAG
>JBPCWT010000321.1:0-3571 GCA_051009255.1 Ruegeria sp.
GCCCAAATCATAGTTACCGCAGGTCAGCTAAAGGCCAGCTCAAAATTACGCAAAGCATTCGAGTCTCACCCTGCGGCTTATGCCGTTGGTCTGTATGATGACCCGCCGTCGCGCGGCGAGATCGAACGGTCGCTGTTGCAAGCGGGTTTGGAAAACATCCCGCACGAACCGATGTCGGCATTGACCGAACTGGCGGGCGAGCTTAGCCCCGGAGATTTCTCGCAAACGATTGAAAAGCTTTCGCTTTACAAGCGTAATGACACGTCAGACCTGACTATCGATGATATCGAATCTTGTGCGCCGATCTCAAACGAAGCGGCACTGGATGACGTTTTGAATGTCGTGGCCGAAGGGCGAACCGGCGAGATCGGCCCAATGATTCGCCGATTGCAGGCGCAAGGAACAAATGCGGTGGCAATCTGCATTGGCGCAACGCGCCACTTTCGTATTCTTTATGCCTGCGCCTCGGACCCGGGCGGGGCCGCGCAGGGAATTGGTCGGTTGCGGCCTCCGGTATTCGGCAAACGCCGGGATCGTATCCTAAGACAAGCTCAGGGTTGGGGCGCGCGCAAACTGGAAACGGCTTTAACCGTTCTGACGGACACAGACCTGAAACTGAGGTCTGCCGCGCAAACTGCGCCAGCGATGGCGTTGGTCGAACGTGCAATGATCCGCATTGCCATGCTGGCCCGTTCGCGCTGAGGGATTTTCTTCGCGTATTTCTCAGAACTGAGTTACATTAATTTCAGGCGTCGAGCTTATGCTTGCCTCTGAATCCACTCTGCTGCCGACCGTCCCGCCCACCGGCCTGTGGCAAGGCAAGCGGTTAAGAGGTAACCCCCTGTTGGTGCCTCCCAATCCAACATCTCTCCGGCACAGAAAATGCCGGGCGACGCATTCAGCATCAGGCCATTGTCAATGGCCGAACGCCGGACGCCACCGGCGGTCGAGATTGCCTGATCAATTGGGCGCAGACCTGAATGCGTAACGGGTAGTGATTTTATCAGTGAACCAAGTGCATGGGCATCGCTGGGCAATGGCCGGCCGAACTCTGACACCAATGCCATGCGAACTGGCCCCAATTTCAACGCTTTACGCAGGTGATTGGACAGGCTTGCTTTACCGCGCGGTCTGGAAAGTCGTTCAATGACGTCTTTTTGCAAAACATCCGGCATCAAATCGATCGTCACCTGCGCACCCTCGCGTACGGGCTTGCAGATCGTGTAAGTACCGCCGCCCTCCAGCCCTTGCCCGGAAATAACGGCCTCACCTCGGGTTCTTGTTTGTCCCGCCTGCAGGGCTACACCCTTGATCGGAGATCCGAAAAGCGGGCGCATGTGAACGGTCCAATCAACCAGTAGCCCAGCGTTTGCAGGTGCAAAATCTGCAAGCCCTACACCGCGTTCATTCAGCAAAGTGGTCCATTCCCCATCCGACCCCAAACGCGCCCAACTGGCGCCGCCAAGCGCCAGAATTGTGACGTCCGGGCAACGGGTTTGCGCACCATCTGGCGTTTCAAAGTCAAGTCCAGCATCTGACCAACCGGTCCATCGCCATCGTGTTTTGATTTCGACCCCTGATTGCCCCAATCGCTCTAACCAGGCACGCAACAAAGGCGATGCTTTCATTGCCCTTGGAAAGACGCGACCGGTCGAGCCTGTGAACAGTTCTTGCCCCAAATCGCGCGCCCAATCCTGCACAGCTTGTGCATCGAACGCCTTTAGCATCGGGCGCAGCCAGTCAGAGGCTTCGCCATAGGCCATCAGCAGATCGTCGAACGGTTCGTCCTTGGTAAGGTTCAGCCCTGACTTGCCCGCCATAAGGAATTTTCGCGCGACTGACGGCTTGGCCTCGGCAATCAGTACGGAATGCCCAGCATCGGCAAGCTGTTCGGCGGCCATTAACCCGGCTGGTCCTGCCCCGATCACCACCGCCTGTGCCATGTTTGTCCTCTTGCCTCTATCGCCTTTTGGCGCAACCTTGCCGCAATATGACGAACAGCGACCCCATTTGCCCGCTTTGCGATCGCCCGATCCCCCAAGGCAGCGGCAGCCTGCACCATCTGATCCCAAAACTCAAAGGAGGCAAGGGCGGCCCGACAGTTCTGTTGCATCAGATCTGTCATAAAAAGGTTCACGCGACCCTATCGGAGGCAGCGCTTGCCCGCGAATTCAACACGGTTGAGATGCTGCGTCAGCATCCAAAGTTGGTGAAGTTCTTGACGTGGGTTCGCAAACGACCCCCCGGATTTCGATCAAAAGTAACGGGCAAGCGACGAGCGCGTTAGCCATACCGAGGCAATACCCCTCAACGGCACATCTCAGCGATACCGGCGGCAATTTCCGGCTGTGCCTCGATGCTATCAGCCACCAATTCCCGCGCTGTCGGCAACAGCATTTCAGGCTCGACAATCCGATCCACCAAACCAAAGGCGAATGCCTCGTCCGCCGTCAGCTTTTGACCTGCCATCAGGATCAGTTTGGTTCTGGATGGGCCGATCAACTCGGCCATGCGTCTTGGGTCTTCTGGTTGCGGCAAGAACCCTCGTTTCATCACCGGATAAAAGAATTTTGCCGTTGGAACTGAAATCCGAAGATCGCAAGCCAGCACCATACCATGTGAGCCCCCGGCAAGTGTTCCATTCAGGGCCGCAACGGTCAGGCATGGCAGCGCGGCAATAGCATCCGAAAGACGCCCCCAGACCGGCGACTTGGCAAGGCCCGTTTGCACTTCGTCCAAGTCGGCACCGGCGCTGAACACTTTACCGGAACCGGTCAGGATCAACGCCTTGGCGTCCCGTGCTGCCTCAGCAATTTCCGCCAGTTCGGCCAGCATGGCCTCGGTCAGCGAGTTGGCCTTTTCCGGGCGGTTGATGGTCACAACCCACAGATCACCATCCCTTTCCAACCCGATCATATCAGCCCGGCCCGCTTGCGAATGGCCCCATCCCGCAAGGAAATTTCCGAGCCCAGAAATTCGTCCGCATCGTCAGAGCACATCCACAACAAGGCCCGTGCAGGCCAGTCGGCAGGAATATGCGTTTCCCAGTCCAACTGGCTGACAGGGTTGATCCCGCTGGATTTGATAGAACGTTGCATGTCGGTCGCAACGGTGCCGGGTGACAGCCCCAATGCGCGAATCCCATTATGCGCTTCTTCCAAGTGCAGGCATTCGGTCAGCATTTTTGCCCCGGCCTTTGATGCGCAATAGTGGCTCCACGCTTCGACCGGGTTTGACGCAGCCCCTGATGAAATGGTCAGTATCGTTCCATTGCCAGCCTCGTGCATAACCGGCAGCGCTGCCCGCATGCCATAAAAAATTCCTTTCAAATTGATGTCGATGGCTTGCCCCCACGTTTCGGGATCCGCATTCGACAGATGATAAATGGGGTCGATGACGCCTGCGTTTCCGATCAGAACGTCCAAACCGCCAAAATGATCAACACAATCTGAAACAGCTTGTTTCACCTGTCCAAAATCGCTGACATCACAGGACAGCGCGATAGCACGATCCCCCAACTCTGCCGCAAGAGCCTGAATTTGTTCGCTGCTGCGCGCAACCAGCGCAACAT